>CAZBUH010000001.1:0-68765 GCA_964495095.1 uncultured Oscillospiraceae bacterium
ACGCGGTCCGTATGCTGCACCACAAGAACGTCCCCGGCATTGAGATGGGCACCTTTGACGCCGGCTCCTTCAACTGGGGCATCCCCGGCGGCGTTTTCCACAACTCTCCTTCAATGCTCTGCACTCTCGGTACTCTGTATCAGGAGAAGGACATTAAGCCTGAGTTTGAGATATTTGACTTCGGCGCACTCCGCGCTGTGGGCATCTATTGGAAGAAGGGCTTTGTAAAGGCTCCTCTGCATTTCCAGTTCTGCCTGGGCGTTGTGGGCGGCATGGATGCCACTCCTAAGTCCCTCCAGCTTCTCCTCAACGAGATGCACGATTTGCAGGCTGCAGGTCAGCTTCCGCAGGAGTGCACATGGTCTGCTTTCGGTATCGGTAAGGGCCATCTTCCTGTTATGTTCGATGCTCTGGCTAACGAGGGCAGCATCCGTGTAGGCATGGAGGACAATGTCGTTTATGGCCGTAAGCCTGACGGCACAAAGATTATGGCTACCAATCTTATGCTGGTGCAGCGTGCTGCCAGAGCTATTGAGGCTTATGGCAACGAGATTGCCACTCCCGCTGAGGCCCGTGAGATCCTTGGCCTGAAGCCCTTGGATCACGAGGCTGTCTGCGCGGCTCTTGACGCTGTTAAGATCGAGGATCTTGAGGCTGCCAAGCAGGCTGTTGCTGACGAGTTCGGCGGACCTTATTTCGCGGCTGCCGGCATGGGCGCAAAGAAATAAGATTATTACTACCGCAATGGAAAGTCCCCCTGATTGAGTCAGGGGGACTTTTTTGCTGCATATGTGCTTCTATATATTGGAAAAAATTTGCGCAAAAAACAGGACGGATTGCAGAAGTGAAGACGGCCTACGATAATAGGACAGGAAACCGCAGCAATAGCTATGTATCCGCAGACAGAGGGTACACAATTTTGCTGAACTGCCGCCGCCATAGGAAACGCTCCGCGAAACCCGGGCGACAAATGTTCCTGTTGAGACGGCGGAACACCGCGTCCCAGAGCCTGAGGCCGTCTGCCCTGAGTCCTGGCAGCTTTGCCTCCCCGGAGACGCTTGCCCACATCACGGCCCAGAAGCCTGTTATGTACGCTCCGCTGTACCGGCAAGGACAGGAACGAACCGGGCCGGGGTGACGAGCTCCACGGCAGACGAAGTTCAATTGGTTGCCGCGGGTGTCGGAGAATCATCTGCGGCCCATCTATGACCAGCTTCAGCGTGAAGCCCTCCACGCGGATGAGATGTGCAGGTGCTGAAGGCGGAAGGACAGACAGCAATAAGCAAATGCTATATGCGGATGTAACGAGGAAACCGGTGTAGCCTTAGGCCAAATAGTTTTTCTCAAACCCAGTCGCATTATACAGCATAGCTCAGAACTCCACTATATGGTTTAGCAATTCCTTCGCTGCGGTGAAAAATTGTCTTATGAGCGGCAGTCATTTTACAGGTGCGATTGATTTACTGTTTACGAGCAAAGAATTGCTCTCATTATTTCATTATTTCATTTATTGCTGCAAGGCAGCTCAGTCCTCACGGTAATGGGCGCCGACGCTTTCTTTTCTGGCAAGAGCCGCTTCAAGTATGGCTTTCGCTATAGTGGAGATATTCAGGGTCTCCAGATATTCTCTGGACTCGGTAAACTCGCTTTCCATATTATCCAGAATCGCGCTTATTTCTTTTAACGCGTTTTCCATGTTCTCCTTTTTGCGCAGAACGCTGCAATTGTCGTTCATAAGCTGCTGAATATGTGCGCGGAGGGCGTTATAATCGGTTGGCTTTGACGGCCTGGAGGGGAAGTCCGGTACGGGCACCGTAAATCCGCTGGAGGTATGGAGGGATAATTCGCGGCTGATATTTTTCGCGGCACGCCTACCGAAAACCAGGCACTCGAGCATCGAGTTGGACGCCAGCCTGTTTGCTCCGTGCACTCCGGTGTACGCGGCCTCTCCGCAGGCGTAAAGGCCGGGCACGTTGGTCTGGCCGTTAAGGTCTGTTTCGATGCCTCCGATAAGGTAGTGCTGGACAGGGCAGACAGGTATCCAGTCCCTGGAAATATCTATCCCGCGATTCATGCACTCGTTGTAAATGGTGGGGAAGCGGTTTTGGAGAAACTCCGCCGATTTTGAAGTGATGTCCACAAAAACATGGTCCTCACCGGTTCGGGCAAGCTCCCTAACGATGGCGCGGGCCACAATATCACGGGGCGCCAGCTCGTTCAGCTCGTGCTTTCCGTACATGAAACGCTCGCCGGCGCTGTTTTTAAGAAGCCCGCCCTCGCCACGGACGGCCTCGGAGATAAGAAACGCCCTGTCCTCCGGCTCCGGGCTCCAAAGTCCCGTGGGGTGGAACTGAATGAATTCAATATTTTTAAGCTTCGCCCCGGCGCGCATAGCTGCGGCGATGCCGTCCCCGGTGGCGATAGTGGGATTGGTGCTGCTTTTATACACCTGACCGATGCCGCCTGTGGCGATGACCACGTTCCTGGTCACCAGCAGACGGTATTTCTGGTCGTAATTCCGCACCATAACCCCTGCCACCCGGCCGGAATTATCCGTTATGATGTCGGAGAAAAATGTGCGGCTGCTGAAGGTCACATTTTCACGCTCGGCCACTATATAGGAGAGGGCTTTTACGGCCTCGCGCCCGGTTGCGTCGCCTCCGGCGTGGACTATCCTGTTTTTGCGGTGGCCGCCCTCGCGGGTTATTTGCAGGTCGCCGTATTCGTTCAGATCAAAAGGAACGTTCATGGAGATAAGCTCTTTTACATCTTTTGGTCCCTCGTCAACAAGCACCTTGACGGCCGCCTCGTTGCACAGCCCGGCTCCGGCGATAAGGGTGTCCTGAAAATGGAGCTCCGGGTCGTCGTCCGTGGAGATGGCCGCAGCAATACCGCCCTGGGCCAGCCAGGTGTTGGAGATGGAAAGGTTTTCTTTTGTCAGGATACAGCAGGAGTAGTTTTCGTCCACATTGAGAGCGGTGTACAGCCCGGCAAGTCCGGCGCCGACAATAACTACGTCGTAATACTGGACCTCTGAAATTTTTATGGAACTATCTGTCGCGTAACGCATAAGCTTACCTCTATTTCCGGCAACATGTATTTAACAGTTATTTTACCACATGGCGTCTATTTTGCAAGTAAAATTATCTTTGATTTCATATTCCGAACTTGAACACAATGCCTATGACTGCCGAGGCCGCGAGAAAGAAAATGGGGTGTATTTTAACTTTTTTCATAACGATAAACAGGATAACGGCCAGGAGAATGGCTTTTATATTAAATATATCGGTAAAAACGCCTGTCTCTTTCCATAAGTCCAGATTAATAAGGGATATCTTCATTACCTCCACGCCGGCGGCGGCGATAAGTCCTACGGAAGCGGGGCGCAGGCCATAGAAAATGCTGTCTACAAGAGGGCTTTCGCGGAATTTCCTGAGCACCTTGGAAATGAGGATTATGACTGTCACCGAGGGCGTTACAAGCCCGATTATGGCTATGATGCTGCCGGGTATTCCCGCCGTCGTAAAGCCCACGTAGGAGGCCATATTGCAGCCCATGGCGCCGGGGGTTGACTCGGATATAGCAATCATGTCGGCAAGCTGCGCATGGGTAAACCAGCCGGTGGCGTCAGACATGTCGTACAGAAACGGTATTGTGGCAAGGCCGCCTCCGACCGAAAAAAGGCCGGTTTTGAAAAATTCGTAAAAAAGACGCAGGTAGGTGGGGATATACCCGGCAAGCTGTGAAAAAAATTCCGTTATCATTTTGCCGCCTCCCTGCGAATACGCTTTATTATATAACCGGTAAGCCCGGCGGCCAGAACCACAAGCGCGGTGGGTATGTCAAGGAAAACGGCGATTATAAAAACTATGCCGAAGATTATCATCCCTGTTTTGTCCTTAACAGCGCTCTTCCAGAGCTTTATAACCGAATTGAGTATAAGAACGCATACGCAGACCCGGACTCCGGCGAAAGCGTTTTTGACCACGTCAAGCTCTGCGAAATTCTGCACGAATGCAGCAATTATCGTAATTATCACCATGGCCGGAAAGCATATCCCGAGAGTGGCGAATATGCTGCCCGGTATGCCGCGCTTTTTATACCCGATAAAGGTGGCGGTGTTGACGGCAATGACTCCCGGCGTACACTGGCCTATGGCAAAATAGTCTGTAAGCTCCTCGTCGGTAGTCCAGCCCTTTTTTTCCACAAGCTCCCGCTGAAGTATAGGGAGCATGGCGTAGCCGCCGCCGAAGGTCATGGTGCCTATTTTGGCGAAAGTAATGAACATTGTTAAGAGTTCCTTCATACTTATCAGCCTTTCCTGATATTCTCAATTATTGTAGCAGAATAAGCATACATTTTCAATATGGAGAAATTCTTCTGAGAAGTTTACATAATTTACATAAAATTACTGGATATTTTTTCGGATATATGTTATGATGTATTCATATATAGAAACATAGGGGGCGGAGCAATGACATACCTAATGTCTATTTTTCTTGGATTTGTACAGGGAGTGGCGGAATTCCTGCCGATTTCCAGCTCAGGGCATCTTTCCATTCTGCAAAACCTTATGCACTTGCAATATTCCGAGGAGGATAACCTGTTTTTTGACGTACTCCTGCATCTTGGTACGCTGATTTCCGTGTGTTTTGTATACCGCAAGGAACTTCAGGCTATGATAGTTGACACGGTGGGAGCTATCAGGGGCGTCGGCGGAAAGACCGGCGACGGAGCCAGGTTTACGCCGTCCGTACGCACCGTGGTAATGATAGTCATAGCCACTCTGCCGCTTATAGTGATCCTGCCGTTTAACGGGCTTTTGGATAAATTGTATTCCAATACGCTTTTCATAGGCTTTGCGCTTATAATTACAGGAGGAATACTGTTTACGTCAGATAAGCTCCAGGCCGGAAGGAAAAACGCCAAGAGCATGACAGTTATGGATGCGGTGCTGATAGGCATAGCCCAGGCTATCGCCGTGATACCCGGCGTCTCCCGCTCCGGCTCAACAATTTCTGTCGGTGTCGCCCAGGGGCTTGACAGGAATTTTGCCGTAAAATTCTCCTTCCTTGTCTCCATACCCGCCGTATTGGGGGCAAACATAATAAGCCTTATAAAGGCTATCTCCAGAGGAATAAATTCAGCGCTTATCCCTATGTACTTAGTGGGCATGCTGGTTGCCATGGTGTCGGGCTATTTCGCCATACGCCTTATAAAGCTGCTTATGGAAAAGGGCAAATTCGGCAAATTCGCATATTACTGCTGGGCCGTGGGCGCAGTCGTAATGATAGTTTCATTTATTGTATAGTCTGAGGTGACTTTATTCAATGGCTCAAGCTAATGCTAAAAAGAGTACCGCGAAAAAAAATACAAAGACCTCCCAGGCCACGGAAAAAACGCAAAAAACTCCCAGACGCCGTGAGATAGGTGCCTTTGTATGTCTGGTGCTCGGTATTCTCTCATTTATAGGGTACGTGCCCCTTGACGCGGTATTTATAAAATATTTCTGCGGCTCAATAAAGGGCATAATCGGCTGGGGTTTTTACCTTCTGCCGCCGATGCTTCTTTTGTGCTCCTACATACTGTTCTTCCACAGAGGAAGGCCGGTGCGCTTCAGGGTGTTTTCCGCCCTCATAACCACGGTGTTTTTAGGGGCGCTTCTCCATATTTTTATATGCAAAGTTGATTACACTCTGTCCGGCGCCATGTTCAAGGAACTGGCCCGGGACTCCTTTTGGCATATCTTCAAATCGGGGGAGAGCGGACTTATCTGCGGCGGAGTGGTAAGCGGAGTCCTAGCCGTGGTGTTTCAGAAGCTCTTCAGTACGGTGGGCGCTGTAATACTGCTTATTCTGGGACTTGCCTTCTTCGCCTTTTCCGCATGCAATCTGACCCTTGTGTATGTCATAGATAAGTTTAAAAACCGCCGCCGCCTTGAATACGAGCCGGAGCCGGAGCCGGAAAAGCGTAAAAAATACCGCCCGGAGCCGTCGGACGAGCATATTTCAGTGCGCCGGAACAATTCGCGCCCGGAGATTGATATACCTATAGACGACCCCATAATGCCGGAGCCGGAGAGGAAGAAAGGCTCGTTTTTCAATAAAAAAGCGGGCGTAAAGCGGCCGGACCAGCTTTTTGAAAACAAGAAGGAAAAGGCGGGGACGGAAGAAACTGAAAAAGCTCCTGTGGAATTCGACGTTATATATAAAGAGGACTCCTCTGAGGCTTCTGCCGCTGCTTCGGAGCCACTTACCCAACCGGAGCCCGAGACTTCCGGAGCGGACGATATAGACATCCCGTTCTTTGGCAGAAACGGCGAAAAACGGGTTATGCCTGCAAATCAGGGGCCCGCAAGAGCGGAAACCGAGCCGAAGCTTACTAAGGCCGGCATTGCAAAGGAACAGGCGGAGATAGCAAGGCAGGCCGAGCAGGGGATGGCTGCGGATGAGAGCGATTACCAGTTCCCGCCGCTGAGCCTTTTAAACTGCGCCGCACCGGGAAATCTGGTGGACAGCGGCGCAGAGCAGCGTGAGACAAGGGAACGGCTTGAGACGGCCATAAGAAGCTTTGGGATCAATGTAGAGGTCAGCAATATAGTTCACGGCCCGTCAGTCACCAGATATGAAATTGAGCTTGAGGCAGGCGTAAAGCTCAACAAGCTCACGAACCTTGCCGACGATATCGCCCTTTCCCTTGGGGCCAGCGGAGTGAGAATAGCGCCTATACCGAATAAAATATCAACCGTGGGCATAGAGGTGCCCAACCGGCATGTGAGCACGGTGTACCTGCGGGATATAATTGATTCCGATGAGTTTAAAAACGCAAAATCGAAGCTCACCTTCGCCATAGGCAAGAATATAAGCGGCGAGGCCGTGGTGGGGAACATTTCAAAGCTTCCCCATATGCTGGTGGCCGGTACAACCGGCTCCGGCAAATCCGTATGTCTCAACTCGCTTATTCTGAGCATACTCTACAAGGCAAAGCCGGATGAAGTGAAATTCATCATGGTAGACCCCAAGATGGTTGAATTTAAAATCTACAACGGTATACCGCATCTGCTTATCCCTGTCGTTACAGAGGCTAAGAAGGCCGCCGGTGCGCTGCAGTGGGCCGTTACGGAGATGATGAAGCGCTACAGGCTGTTTTCCGAGACAAACGCCAGGGATTTGGCCGGATACAATGCCGCTTGCAGGGCCAGCGAGGACGAGAATATGACGCCGCTTCCGCAGATAGTGGTAGTTATAGATGAGCTGGCGGACCTTATGATGGTAGCGGCCAAAGAGGTCGAGGAGTCCATATGCCGTGTGGCCCAAATGGGACGGGCTGCCGGCGTACACCTTGTAATTGCTACCCAAAGCCCACGGGCCGACGTTATCACGGGGCTTATGAAGGCCAATATCCCGTCCAGAATAGCCCTTAAGGTTTCCTCCGGACTTGAATCCAGGATTATACTTGATAGCGGCGGCAACGCTGAAGCCCTTATGGGCAACGGCGATATGCTGTACGCGCCCATAGGCACCAGCAAGCCTGTAAGAATACAGGGCACCTGGGTCAGCGACGAGGAACGTGAGGCAATTGTGGAGTTCTTGAAAAACTCCGGTACTGCCGAATACGCCGAGGACGTTATTGACCAGATAGAAAAAGCCGCGGCGGGAAAGGACGCCCAGAAATCCGAGCCGGAGCAGGCTGACAGCAGCGACTATGACGAGCTTCTGCCGCAGGCGGTGGATGTTGTTTTGGAAATGGGACAGGCCTCCGTATCGATGCTCCAGCGGAAGCTTAAGCTTGGATACTCACGGGCCGCCAGAATCGTCGATCAGATGGAGGAAATAGGCGTTGTAGGCCCATTTGAGGGCGCAAAGCCGAGGCCCCTGCTCATAACCCGCCAGCAGTGGCAGGAGATGCAGTTTATTAACGGCACGGCGCCTGTGGAACAGATAAACGGCGACGCGCCGTATACAGAAGAACTTTGATGAAAAAGAGCTGTTTTGCTAATAGATTTAAAACAGCTCTTTTTTATGCAAAAAAGTGAGGAATACGCTATGAATATTTTTGTAAAGGACAGAGGATTCTATAAGAGCCTTGTGTCCATCGCCGTGCCGATACTCCTGCAGAATATCATCTCCTTTGGGGTGAACATGATGGATACGGTGATGCTGGGCAAATTCGGAGAGGTTGCCCTTTCCGGCTCGTCCATGGCAAACCAGTATTTTGTGATATTCAACATGATAACCCTCGGCCTGGGCGGGGGAGCGGCGGTGATAACAGCTCAATACTGGGGCAAAAAGGAGATACAGCCAATAAAGGAAATGACCTCTATCCTTATGCGGATGGCGATATGTATCTCGATAGTATTCGGGGCGCTGGCGGCAATTTTTCCGACCCAGATACTGACGATATATACCAATGACCGGGAGGTAATTGCGGCGGGAGCGAAATATCTGAGGATACTCAGCATTTCATTCCTGTTTTTCGGCGTCTCCATGTCCGCTACCGGTATACTTCGTTCCATAGGCGTAGTACGGCTTCCTCTCTGTACCTCCATAGGCTCATTCATTCTGAATATCTTTTTTAACTATGTCTTTATATTCGGCAAATTCGGCGCCCCACGGATGGAGCTTGCAGGCGCCGCAGTGGGCACGGTAATAGCCAGGGGCTTTGAATTCTGCGTGATGGGCGGATACCTTTTCTTTTTCAATAAGCGCCTTAATTTCCGGCTGCGCGATATGAGGCTTTTCAGCCGCTCAATGCTGAAAAGCTACGCCAAAAGCGGCCTTCCAGTGCTTGTATCCGACTTTGTGACAGTGCTCTCCATATCGATAACCTCTATAATTATCGGCCACTGCGGCCAGGAATACATAGCGGCAAACAGTATTGTGTCCATTGTGAATAACCTTGTGGGGCTTATAACAATGAGCCTTGCTGCCGCGTCCAGCATAATAACCGGCAATACCGTTGGGGCAGGCGGCAGGGACATGGCCTACCGGCAGGGCATTACGATAATCGCCCTGGGCGTTCTGCTCGGTATTTTCGGCTCTGTAATACTGCTTCTTATACAGACTCCGTTTATCGGCATTTATGACGTGGGGGAGGTCACTAAAAATTTCGCGCATCAAATGCTGAATGCGCTGGCTGGGCTATTTATTTTCCAGTCTCTGGACGGCCTTTTGACAAAGGGGATACTCCGGGGAGGCGGCGACACAAAATACCTGCTTTTCGGAGATCCGGTCTTTATATGGATAATTTCCATACCCTTCGGATATCTGGCTGCTTTCGTGTGGGATTTTCCAGTGTGGGGCATATTTCTGGCGCTGAATTCTGATAGATTCGTAAAGGTTATCATAAATCTTGTAAGATTTTTCAGCAGGAGATGGATAAAGGATATTACCGTCTCTTAAATTTCTTTTCCGCCGACACAGAGAGTACAAATCTTCAGTGTACTATGGGGATAGAGGGGTGATTGTATGAACTACCGAATACTTATAGTGGAAGATGAAGATAAGCTCCGGGAGGTACTCTGTGATTATTTTATAAGCCGCGGTGATATCCCGACGGAGGCCCCGGATGGCGGGCGTGCGTTGGAGCTTATTCAGGAAAACAGCTTTGACGCAGTGCTTCTGGATATTATGATGCCGGGGCTGGACGGCTTTTCCGTCTGCCGCGCTCTCCGCCGTGAGAGCGACGTGCCCGTGATTTTCCTGACGGCGATGTCCGATGAGGACGACAAGCTCCTGGGATACGAGCTGGGTGCCGACGACTATATTACAAAGCCCTTTTCCATGTCCGTACTCTACGCTAAGGTCTGCGCCCTTATAAAGAGAAACCGGGGCAGCATTTCGTCCGACGGCAAATTTATACTTGGCGGCATAACAATAGATACGAAAACACACCGCGTGGTGGCCGGCGGCAGGGAGGCGGCACTTACTCCAAAGGAGTATGATATCCTGATGTGCCTTGCCAGAAATAAAAATATCGTTATGACAAGGGAGCAGCTTCTTATAAAATGCTGGGGCTACGACTACGAGGGGAACATCAGGGCAGTGGACACCCAAATAAAGCGCCTTCGGGAGAAGCTGGGACAGCAGGGAGCCATGATAAAGACAGTCATAAAATCCGGATATAAGCTGGAGGTGTGACATGCTTTTTCACGGAAAGAATAAAAAGATAACGAAGGCCTTCGGGCTGTCGGCGCTTGTGATAATGCTGTCCTTCTGGGCAGTCTGCATGTACTGGCTCACCTATGAGTCGGCATACGAAATACGGGAGAGCGCTACTGTCAAGGCAAATTACTCCGCCCGGGAGGTTATGGAGCATGTCGGCGCCTGTTTTGAGCGTATAAATACCGGAAACCCGGGAGCAGTAGGCTATGCAGTGTGCCAGAGCCTGGATATGCCGATATATGCGTCTTTTGGAGCAACGCTTGCGACTGCAAGCTATGATCTTAACGACGCTTACGCCGCGGCGATTTACGACAGCGAGGGCAATGAGCTTTTCAGGTCCGGAAATTTTATATATTTTAATTACTGCGACGACAGCGGAAATATTGATAATTTAGCCTACGCAATGCTGGATAAACAGTTTCCAAACGCTGAGGCGGATGAGAACGGGTATAAATTTCCGGATATGTTTTCATTTATGTCCTGCCAGGAAGTGGAGCTTACGGGCGTGATGGACGGCGGTGAGCTTTTGCTGCAAAAAATAGTGGGCTTTGTACCGAAAGCGCCTGGTTCTGTCTCCGGTGACTGGATCACATTTTTTGAGGACTACTCCCTTGTGCCCAGGAATGCGGAAACCGTCACGCTTTCAACAGAGTTCGGATATTTCCATTTATCGTCTTATAATTACAGTGACCGCAAAGAACTGTGGAATACCCTCGAAAGCAATGCCAAATACAACATCGAGGGAAATGAGAACGTGGTTTTTAATTTGGAAAAGCTTTGGGATACCCGGCGTGTATATCAATATGAGATAATATGCGGCGGGGAAAAGCTCTATTATGCGGCGGCTGTCGGCTTTAACCCGCTAAGAGCAGCCGTGTCGCGGCTTTTGGGCGTCTATCTTATAACATTCGTTATGACTGTAGGCTGGCCTGCTGGTATGCTATTAGATCTGCGGAGTCGTATCGAAAAGCCGCTGAAGGAACTGAACAGAAGCTATTCCGCCGGATATAAGCGGCACCCCCTCTACGGAAACAGCCTTAAATTTGCCGAGATAGAGCGCCTTGCGGAAAATTACGATGATGTCCAGCGGAAGCTGGATGAGAGGGATTCGCAGCTTATCGCCGCCCAAAAGGCCCTGGATTTTGCCAAAACAGCGGAGGAGAACAGAAGAATCCTAACCTCAAATATCGCGCATGAGCTGAAAACGCCCCTTGCCGTTATACATAGCTATGCCGAGGGCCTTCAGGAGCACATAGCGGAGGATAAGCGGGACCACTATCTTCGGGTTATCCTGGACGAGACGGAGCGGCTGGACAGCATGGTGCTGGATATGCTGGATATCTCAAGGATGGAGGCAGGAAAGACAAAGCTGTATAAGGAGAGCTTTTCCCTCCTTGAGCTTACGGAATCGGTGTTTGACAGGCTGCGTATGGCCTGCGAGGGCAAGAATATACAGGTCGAAATAAAGGCAGCGGAGAGAGTTGACACCTTTGCCGATGTGAGGCGGATGGAACAGGTGGTTGAAAATTTGGCCACAAACGCCGTCAAGAATACCCGCTCCGGCGGCAGCATAACGGTAAATATCATCAAAAACAGCGGCGGCGACAAGACGCGTTTCTCCATAGAAAACGACGGCGATAATATCCCCGAGGATAAGCTGGAAAAGCTGTGGGACGTTTTTTACAGGACCGACAATTCCCGTGACCGTTCCGGCGGCACTGGCCTCGGCCTTGCCATAGTGAAAAATATAATCCAGCTCCACGGAGGGGGCTGCACTGTCCAAAACACTCCAAGGGGAGTGAGATTCAGCTTTACGGTATAAAAAGCAATGCCCCCGGCGCATCTGCGCCGGGGGCATTGCTTTGGCAGTTATTGCTTAAGTCCTGTCAGTATATCGTACACATCCTCCGCCGAAATACCCTTGGAGTTTATGCTGACTACCGTATCGCCGTATATCACTGAAAAGCTCATGCGCACTTCTGGCGTGTCGCCGGCGTCCTGTACGGAATAAGCCCTGGCCTCCACCATCTGAAGCGTCAGCTCATCAATAAGGAATACAGGTGACGACACCACTTCCCGCAGTTCTTCAGGCACTGAATCTGCAAAGGGAACAGAGTACAGCGACATGTCGTATTTTTCCTTTTCATCCGGTGAAACAACAAGCTCCCGCACATCCTTGGAGACTAAGGAGGCATTCCAGCTTATTGAATCATACCCACGGCTCCAAAAAAGGCTCAGGCCGCCGTTTTTATATGCCGATTCAAATGTCCAGCCGGCAGATGAGAAATCCGGGATGTATTTTCCAAAGTCCGGGTTGGAAAGGGCGGCCTCCAAAGTTATTCCCTCCGGCGGGAGGGGCAGGCCGCTGCACATATACGGATCAGCTTCCGGCGTCTCCTCCGCAGACGGAGAGCTTTGATTTAAAATTAAATCTATGTCCGGCTCCACCGGGCTGCCATCGCCGTTTTTGGGAAAGTAGAGCGCGGCGGCATAGCCCTCGGGAGGCGTAAAAGCTTCAAGCTCCCCGGGGGTGAAAAGCCCGCTTAAAAAAGGTATCGGCACATCCTCATCCTCGTTGCCGTATTCCCAGCAGACGGAAAACTCCACATGATAGCCCAGCGCTCTGAAAGCGTCTATGACGGCAGCCAGCGCCTCTGAGCCGGCAATAAGCCTTTCGCTGCCGTCAAATACGTCTATGCCGACGAAGAAAAGTGTGTTCTCGCTGAAATTGCCCGTCTCGAGCGCCAGACTGACTTCGGTATAATATAATGTTTCTCCCTCTTTAGGAGCCCTGTAACAGGCGCTGGGGGTAGACGCATCGACTTCCATAACATCAGAAAGGCTGTTTATCACAATATAGCTTTCTGTCTCCGGCATATGGGACACCTGAGGCGTGCCCGGCGCTATAACGTTTTCGCTTTCGGGAGCGGAGCTGCCGCGGCTGGCATCGTCGAGCATCGGCTGGGCGCTTATATCAGGCGTGGCTATAACTATACTGTCCCGATAGTTTTTAAGAGCAAAGGGCAGGGCCGCGCAGAGCAGCACAGCGGCTGCGGCAGCCATTGCCGGGATATATTTGTTCCAGCGCTTTTTTGTACTTTTTGCTGCGGCGGAAAGAATACGTTTTTTTAATGCCGCGTCCGGTGCTATGCTGTCATAATAGGCGCTATATTCCTGCATTGTTATCCTCCTTTAAAAGACTTCCTAATTTTTGCCTTGCACGGGTCAGCATACTGCGTACAGTGCCCTCGCGCCGCTTTAAAAGCTTTGCTATATCCTTCACCGGATATCCCTCATAGTAAAAAAGGTGAATTACCGCCCTGTAATCCGGCGGCAGCTTTGCTATGGAGTCCAGCAACTCAAACTGCTCCGGCGTCTCGGCGGGATAAATGTCCAAAAGCTCCTCACGCCTTGCCCTGGCAGGCGAGCGCAGTATAGATCTGCAGATGTTCACCGTCACGTGTATGAGCCACGCCCGCTCGTGGTTTTCATCATTAAATTTCGGCTCTTTTTCCATCACCCGGGCAAATGCTTCCTGAACGGCGTCCTCCGCGTCCTCCTTGTTCTGGGTTATCGCCGCTGCAGTTCTGTACAAGGCGGCTTCGTGTCTGTCCAAAAGTGTCTCTATATATTCCAGCCGGCCGGCAGGAAGCTTCAATTCCGCCACCCCCTTCACTATATAAACGCATAAGCCGGTAAAAAGGCTGCAAAAAGCCGCAGAAATTTTTTCTGCGGCTTTGCGTTAAACTATATTTCTGCAAGATACCGGCAGGCCATCTCTGCGCATTTTATGCCGTCCACCGCAGCGGAGGTTATGCCTCCCGCGTAGCCCGCCCCCTCTCCGCAGGGGAAAAGACCTTTTACGGAAGAAGAAAAATCCCCGTCCCTGTCAATCCTTACAGGACATGAGCTTCTTGTCTCCACAGCCGTCAGGACGGCGTCCGGCGAGGCAAAACCGCGGATTTTCCGGTCCATTTCAGGCAGCGCCTCCGCAATGGCGCTGCATATAAATTCAGGCAGCACATTCCAGAGATTGCAGAAACAGACCTCCGGCCTGTAGCTTGGCGTCACTTTGCCGGCGGAAGTGCTGGTGCGCTTATTCAGGAAGTCGCCTACAAGCTGGGCGGGAGCGATGAATCTGCCGCCGCCGGCCTTATAGGCCGCCTCCTCAAGGCTTATCTGAAGGTCGATTCCAGCCAGGGGAGAGCCGGGATAGTCCTCCGGCGTGACGCCGACCAGCAGGCCGCCGTTTATATTCTCCAGGTCTCTGGCGTATTCGCTCATGCCGTTTGTGACAAGGCGTCCGTTTTCCGAGGCTGCGGCCACGACCTGGCCTCCGGGGCACACACAGAAGGTGAAAACGGAACGGCCGCCCGGAATATGGGCCGCCAGCTTATAATTTGAGGCGGGCAGCGTACCGAGAGTTGCGGCCTCGCCGTACTGGGCCGTGTCTATATCACGCTGCAGGTGCTCGATACGCACTCCCACGGCAAAGCTTTTGGCGGAGAGCTTTACGCCCTTTTCATACAGCATCCTGAAGGTGTCCCTGGCGCCGTTTCCCGGGGCGAGAATCAGGCATTTGCAGGGCATACTGTATTTTTTACCGGCGTGTTCCACCGTTATGCCGGTAAGGCTGCCGCCGGCGCAGTCAATACAGCAGAGTCTGCTCGTAAAGCGTATATCGCAGCCCAGCTCCAAGAGCCGTCTGCGCATGTTGGCCACAACTGTTTTCAGGTTGTCCGTGCCTATGTGCGGGGCCGAGAGATATTCAATGTCGGACGGGGCGCCGAATTCCGCAAAGCGCCGGAAAACATAGGGTATCCGTATATCGTTTACTCCCGTGGAGAGCTTGCCGTCGGAAAATGTACCGGCGCCGCCCTCTCCGAACTGGACGTTGGAGGACTCGTCCAGCGCTCCTGTGCGCCAAAATCTCTCCACATCCCCGGTGCGCTGCTCCACTGGCCGGCCCCGCTCAAGGACAGTGCATTTTATACCGGCTTCCGCCAGTGAGAGGGCCGCAAAAAGCCCAGCGGGGCCCATTCCCACAACAACTGCCTGTTCCCGGATGTTTTCGGCGGTGGGGAAGGAATAGAGTTTTTGAGAGTAGGGCGATACATTTTTTGCAAAACGGACGCGCTTTTCGTCTTTAAGCTTCGCCGCCACTGAATAAACAAAGTATATTTCAGGCTTTTTCCGGGAGTCTATTGATTTTTTCAGGATTTTGAGATTAAGGATATCGGATTCCCGCAGACCCAAGGCCCTGGCCGCCGCTTTTTTAAGCCCGCCGTCCCCAAGCCCGGCCTTAATTCTTATACCTGTAATTTTTATCATCTTTCGTCACCACAGTTAAGAGCTTTCGTTAGCTGTCAAAAATACGAATATAGTATAGCATTAATTGCAAAACGGCGCAATTAGTGTTATTATCTTTCCTGGTGATGATCTTGACGGACTATTTTCATGTCTCCATGGAGTTAGAGGAGATAAATAAAATTTCAAATCTGGGCCTTGCCCATATAGGCGACGCCGTATATGAGCTTATGGTGCGCTCCTGGCTGTGCGTTCGCGGCAAGGCCACGTCAAAAGGGCTGCACGCCGCCACGGTGTCCTATGTCCGGGCGCCGGCCCAGGCCGCAGCCGCCGGCAAGCTTCTGCCGGAGCTTACGGAGAGCGAGCGGGGAGTATATAAGCGCGGCAGGAACTCGCGTGTAAATTCCGTACCTCAGAAGTCCACACTGGAGGAGTACCATGCGGCTACAGGGCTGGAAGCGCTTTTTGGCTGGCTTTATCTCCAGGGGAAAACGGACAGGCTGAACGAGATTTTTAGTATTATCATGGAGGACTGACAATGCCACTTGACGCGGTATGCCTTTCGGCCCTTTGCGGTGAGCTGGGCCGGCGCATAATCGGTATGAAAATAGATAAGGTGCAGCAGCCTGAGAGGGACGAGATACTGCTGAATCTCCGGGGAAACGGCGACAACTGCCGGCTTCTTATATCAGCCGGAACGGGAAATGCCAGGGTGCATGTGACGGAGTTTTCCTACGAAAATCCTCAGACGCCGCCCATGTTCTGTATGCTTCTGCGAAAGCACCTTGTGGGCGCAAAGATATGCGGGCTCACGCAGCCGCCTATGGAGCGGATGCTGGATATGGAACTGGACACCTACGACGAGATGGGCGTATACTGCAAAAAACGGCTTATATTGGAGATTATGGGCCGCTACTCAAATATCATCCTGGTGGGGCCCGACGGTATAATAATTGACTGCCTCCGGCGCGTCGATTCGGAGATGTCCGAAAGGCGCCAGGTGCTGCCGGGTCTTATATACAGGCTTCCGCCGAAGCAGGATAAGCTTAACCCGGCGGAGACAGGCAGCCTTGAAGCTGTTTTTGGCCTGAATCCTCCGGCAGGGCAGCTTGATAAATGGCTTCTGGGCAATTTTGAAGGGCTTTCCCCCCTGATATGCCGCGAAATCGTAAGCCGGGCCTACGGCAGGACGGATATAAGAGCGGAGGAGTGTGACGATCTTCGCCCCCTGGCGTCGGAATTTGAAAGGCTTATGGGGAGCGTAAAAAGCGGAAGCTTTACTCCGCTGCTGCTCTCCGAACAGGGGAAACCGGCGGATTTCTCATATACGGACATAACCCAGTACGGCGATATATACGATAAAGAGAATATGGGGGGCTTTTCCCAGCTTCTTGAAGCGTATTATACAAGACGCGATAAAGCCGACCGGGTGCGCCAGCGGGCGCAGTCCATGACCAAAACCGTAAAAAACGCGGCAGCCAGGATAGAGCGGAAATTAAATCTCCAGCGTCAGGAGTACACCGCCACCCTGGACAGGGACAGGCTCCGTCAGCAGGGCGATATAATCACTGCAAACCTCTATCAGATGCAAAAGGGCATGACGGTGCTGAAGGCCGCGGACTTTTACTCTGAAGACGGTGTGGAGGTGGAAATTCGCCTTGACCCACGGAAAACCCCGCAGCAGAACGCGGCGAAATACTACAGGGATTACACAAAGGCGAAAAACGCCGAAAAGGTGCTGTCTGAGCAGATTTTAAGCGGGGAGAACGAGCTTCAGTATTTAAACAGCGTAATAGAGGAGATAGAAAAGGCCGAGGGCGAGCGGGATCTTGCGGAGATACGCCAGGAGCTTACGGACACGGGTTATCTCCGGCGCCAGAAGAGCGGGAAAAAGGAAAAGCGTGTTGAGCAGAAGCCCATGCACTTCCGCTCGGAGAGCGGCTACGACATATGGGTGGGCAAAAACAATATCCAAAACGACCGTCTGACGCTGAAAACGGCTCTTAAAACGGATATCTGGCTCCACACCCAGAAAATACACGGCTCACATGTTATCATATCCTGCGGAGGCACAACGCCTGACAACGGGACGGTTGAGACTGCGGCGATGCTTGCCGCTCTCTATTCCCAGGGGCGGGAAAGCCGGAAGGTGCCAGTGGATTACACGGCGGTAAAAAATGTAAAAAAGCCCTCGGGAGGAAAGCCGGGAATGGTCATATATGTGGACTACAAAACGGTTTTTGTTACGCCGGATGAAAAGCTCGCTGAAAAGCTCCGGGTAAAATAACTAAAACGCTGATTGCACAATTTAGCAATCAGCGTTTTAACTATATAAGCGAAAACAGCTTTGACAGAAGATTTGTGATAACGCATATGGCCCCGCCGCATATTGCCGGTATGAATATTGCGGCAAGGGTCCATTTTACGCTGCCGGTTTCCTTTTTTATAGTCATTATCGTGGTGGCGCAGGGCCAGTGGAGAAGGAAAAATATCACGGTGTTCAACGCTGTAAGCCAGGTCCAGCCGTTATCTGCAAAAAGTGTTCGGATAGCTTCCAGACTCGTCAGCTCTGTAAGGGAGCCGGAGGCGGTGTAGGCCATTATCATTATCGGTATTACTATCTCGCTTGCCGGAAGTCCCAGTATAAAAGCCAGCAGTATCACGCCGTCAAGCCCCATAAGACGCCCTGCCGGCTCCAAAAAGGAGGCCGCGTGGCTTAAAAGGGAAGCCCCGCCAACGGAGATATTGGCTAATATCCATATAAGTATGCCGGCCGGGGCCGCGGCGGTAATTGCCCGCCCCAGGACAAATATGCCTCTGTCGCATATAGAGCGGATGATTATTTTCCCAAGCTGCGGTTTCCGGTAGGGAGGAAGCTCCAGGGTGAATGTGGTCGTCTCGCCTTTTAATATCGTTTTAGAGAGCGCCGCCGATACTAAAAAGGTCATCAATATCCCAAAGACTATCACAGCCGTAAGCGTCAGCGCAGAGCCTGCTGAGGAGGCAAACATAAAGCAGCCGATCAGCGTGAGCATAGCCGGAAAACGACCGTTGCAGGGCAGAAAACAATTTGTGATAATGGCTATAAGCCGCTCCCTGGGAGAGTCGATTATGCGGCAACCGGTGACGCCCACGGCGTTGCATCCAAGGCCCTGGCACATGGTAAGGGCCTGCTTTCCGCAGGTGCCGCAGGCTTTGAAGAATTTATCAAGATTAAAGGCCACCCGGGGCAGATAGCCCAGATCCTCCAGGAATGTAAACAGCGGGAAAAATATGAGCATCGGCGGCAGCATGACGGACACCACCCAGGCCACCGTCCGCCAGCAGCCGTCGGCCAAAAGCGAGCAGAGCCAGTCGGGCAGATGCAGCGACAGGAGCCCGGAATAAATATTGTCCTGGGCGCCCAGCAGAATATTTGAGAGCCACTGGGAGGGATAGTTTGACCCCTGTATTGTAAGCCAGAATATTACCGCCAGCATAAGTAGCATTATGGGAAGCCCGGTGAATTTTCCCGTAAGCAGCTTATCTATCTTTCTGTCCTTTTTATCCGGCGCTTCGGTGAATTCAACGCACTCCGCGGCAACGCCCTCGGCCATTATGACCGCGCACTTTTCATCCTCCGGCGGCAGCGAAAAAGCCGGGGATCCGGATGTCCTGGAAAGTATCGCGTTCTTGAGCCGCCGCAGATCCGCGGGGTTTCTGGCGGTGATGCCCACTACCGGTACGCCGAGCTCCCTGGAGAGCTTTTTTAAATCTATCCTGACGCCGCGCGCTGTGGCTTCATCCATAAGGTTTACGCAGACAATGGAGTTATGGCACATATTTATTACCTGGAGAGCCAGAATAAGATTCCGCTCAAGGCAGGAAGCGTCACAAACTATCACCACCCGGTCGTACTGCCCGTTTACGAGGTAGTCCCTGGTGACCTTCTCCTCCGCCGAGCTGGGGCGGAGGGAATATGTACCGGGCAAATCCACAAGGGTACATTCTGTACCTCTGTCGGCAAAAGTGCCCATCGCCACACCGACGGTTTTGCCGGGCCAGTTCCCGGTATGCTGATTCATACCTGTAAGCCCGTTAAAAACAGTGCTTTTTCCTACGTTAGGGTTTCCGACCAAGGCTACCTGCATCGGCTTACCCTACCATTATGCGGCGGGCGTCCTCGGAGCGGAGGGCTATTACTGCTCCGCGTATCATATACGCCGTCGGGTCGCCAAAGGGGCTTTTTTGCAGGCACTTTATGCCGGTGCCCTCGATAAGACCTATATCAGAAAGCCGCCGCCGCATAGCCTCGCTGCAGCTCAGGCTGTGTACCGTGGCGCTGCCGCCCACCTGTAAGGTGTTCAGCGGAAAAATATTTTGTTCCATGATGTATCGGCTCCGTTCAAATTTAAGTATGGGAATGGAGTTATCCCGATATATACTATGACGGAGCCGGTGCTGTGGTGTCCGGACACGGCGGCGTATGCGTCAGGAGATTTTTTGAATTTTTCCAGAATAAAACCCCGGAAGCTGATTTGTCAGCTTCCGGGGTTATTGGCCTGCGGCATTGCCGCCGTATATTATTTATCAGGCATTTGCCAGGACTTTTTTCAGCTTTGCAAAGCGGGGAAGGGAATTTTCAAGCTTGCGGGCCGGCTCACCCTGGATAAGGGGCAGGGCATAGTCGATAAATTCCTGAGTAACGCCGTCGCCGGTGGGGGTTATCCACTCCAGCGGGACCTTCTTTTCGTAGTTTGCAACGGAGGTCAGGGGGAGCAGAGCGGTTTTGCAGACATATTTGCCGTCAACATACTCTCTCTCAAAGGCCACCATCATACCTGTGGTGCCGTTTACCGCGCTCTCAACGGCAACCTTACCTGCCATGAAAGCCTCGTCAATATCAGTCTGGGAGGCCAAATGAGCGCCGCAGCGCTGGAGAAGGCTCAGCTCTATGCCCCTTACCTTGGCGCCGGTCTTTTCCTTTACCACATTTGCCAGCAGGGAAGCAAGACCGCCGAGCTGCGCGTGGCCAAAGCCGTCGGTAGCGGAGGTTTTTGCCTCGGAGACAAAGGAGCCGTCGGCATAGTGGATGCCCTCGGAAACGGCCACAATGCAGTTGCCTTTTTTGCTGTATATATCCGACACCTTCTTTAAGAAGCTGTCCATGTCAAAATCAACTTCGGGGAGATAGATAAGGTCGGGGCCCGCTCCTGCGACAGAGGCAAGGGAGGCGGCGCCTGCCAGCCATCCGGCGTGGCGGCCCATAATCTCGATTATAGTGACCATCCCGGTGTCGTACACATGGGCGTCTTTATATACCTCGGCAATGGAGGTAGCTATGTATTTTGCGGCGCTTGCGAAGCCGGGGCAGTGGTCGGTGCCGTAGAGGTCGTTGTCAATGGTTTTGGGTATGCCCATGACGTTGCACTCATATCCGCTCTTGGCCATATATCTGCTTATTTTGTCGCAGGTATCCATGGAGTCGTTTCCGCCGTTATAGAAGAAGTAGCGGACATTGTATTTTTTGAATATTTCAAGAATGCGCTTATAGTCGGTATCATCCTTTTCCGGGTCTGCCATTTTGTAGCGGCAGGAGCCAAGCTCCGAAGAGGGAGTGTTGAGAAGAAGCTCCAGCTCCGCCGGGTCCTCCTTGTCCATAACGTAGAGCTTGTCGTCCAATACGCCCTTTATGCCATGGGCCGCGCCCAGTACCATAGTGATTTCTTCCGCCTCAAGAGCTGTCTTTATTGCGCCGTATGCGCTGGCGTTTATGACCGCGGTAGGTCCGCCGGACTGGCCGATAATGCACGCGCCTTTTAATCCTTTGCTCATAAAAAAGCCTCCCGTAATTTATATTTATCATGAAACCTATTGAATAATAACACATAGATGGGACAAAATCAAACTGCAAATTGTTTAAATTTACGCTTGAAATAGTGCGGAAATATGTTAGTATATTTATGGTTAAGTGACATTTTATTCTTATTAAGGAGATGCTGAACTATGGCATTAGTAACAACTACTGAAATGTTCAAGAAAGCCTATAACGGCGGCTACGCTATCGGCGCTTTCAATGTGAACAACATGGAGATCGTCCAGGGCATTACGGAGGCCGCCAAAGAGGTCAACGCTCCGCTGATCCTCCAGGTATCCAAGGGCGCCCGCGCCTATGCAAATCACACATATCTTGTAAAGCTGGTGGAGGCCGCCATTATCGAGACCGGTCTGCCCATCTGCCTGCACCTTGACCACGGCGACAGCTTCGAGACCTGCAAATCCTGCGTTGACGGCGGTTTTACCTCCGTTATGATCGACGCTTCCAGCAAACCTTTTAATGAGAACATAGAGATTACAAAAAAGGTTGTGGAATACGCCCATGACCATGGGGTTGTGGTAGAGGCCGAGCTTGGCACTCTGGCCGGTGTTGAGGATGAAGTTAAGGTCTCTGCCGAGGATTCCTCTTACACACACCCTGAAGAGGTTGAGGAATTCGTCACAAAGACCGGCTGCGACTCGCTGGCTATCGCCATCGGCACATCTCACGGCGCATATAAGTTCACCCCCGAGCAGTGCACCCGCAATGAGCAGGGTATCCTTGTGCCGCCTCCGCTCCGCTTCGACGTGTTGGAGGAGGTCTCCAGACGCCTGCCCGGATTCCCGATAGTCCTCCACGGCTCATCCTCAGTACCCCAGGAGTTCGTTAAGATGGTAAACGAAAACGGCGGCAACATGCCCAACGCCATCGGCGTTCCTGAGGAGCAGCTCCGCAAGGCCGCTTCGATGTCCGTCTGCAAGATAAACATCGACTCCGACCTGCGTCTTGCCATGACCGGCACCATACGCCAGTATTTGAACGAGCATCCCGCGGACTTTGATCCCCGCCAGTATCTGAAGCCCGCACGTGCCGCTATAAAAGAGCTTGTAAAGCACAAGCTTGTGGATGTGCTCGGCTGCGCCGGCAAGGCATAAGAGCAAAAAAACTATGGCAGGTATTCGGTCCACGGATGCCTGCCTTTTATTGTAAGAGGAGGCGAAAATGTGAAGCTTAAAAATATCCCCGGTGGGGAATATATAATTTTTGCGGCGCTGTCGCTTTTATTCCTGCTTCTTGGAATATTTATAAGCGGATCATCGCCGCTGGCCATGTTTTTCTGCCTGCTGTCATTTCTGATTTCAGGCTTCTCCACAATATCTGCGGCGGGCAAAAACGCCATATGGCGCAAAAACGTGGACGAGAGGCTTATCGTTTCCGGCTGCTGCGCTGCGGCGTTTCTCAGCGGACATTATATTGACGGCGCGGTGTCAATGCTCGTTTTTCAGCTATTGTACCCGCTGAGGAACGATTTGGCGATGTACGCCGTAAAAAATGATTTTCTGCCGGCAGAGAGGGAGATCAAGGCGGTGCGCCTTGGCAGGCTTCTGCTGATTCCCGCCGCCGCTGTAGTCGATTTACTCCTTATTTTTGCCTTTAAGCTGCCGGCAGGGGAGACGGCGTATCGGACGGCTGGAATTCTGGTGCCGCTGTTTCCGACGGTCATCCTGATGTTCATAACGGCTGTCAGGCAGAACTTTAAGGATAAAATAAAGTTTTCCGGCTTTCTCTATCTGCTCACTGTAATGTCGATGATAAAAATTATTACGGCGGTACTTATGGGAATGGGTATTATAAATGCCTGGGCTGTGATATTAATCGATTACAGTGCGTCGGCAGCCGCCGAAGGAGCTGTGATTTTACTGATGCAGAGCGCCCATCTCTATTGTAAAAAAACCGGTAATGATATATAATTACTCTATTATCAGGATAATTTTATTGGGAGCCGTATAGTATGGATTTCAGGCATATTGTAATAAAACATAATATGAAGTCCCGAAAATTCAGTCCTACAAGAATAATCATTTTTGTATTTATTGCCATTATAGCCGTGGGGACGCTGCTGCTTATGCTCCCGGTTTCATCGGCCTCCGGCGAATTTACGGACCCATTTACTGCGCTTTTTACTGCCACGTCCGCCACCTGTGTTACGGGTCTTGTGGTAAGGGATACATATGCGTATTGGAGCACCTTTGGCCAGATCATTATACTCATAATGATACAGGCCGGAGGGCTTGGCTTTATGAGTATCGTATCCATTTTCTTCTTCCTTATGAATAAGAAAATCGGCCTGAGGGAGAGGCTCCTTATGATGCAGAGCCTGAACCTCAATGATTTGGGCGGCGTTGTGAGCATCTCAAAGCATATCCTGCTGGGTACGCTTATTTTTGAAGGACTTGGAGCGGCGATACTTTCGCTGTGCTTTGTACCCGCCCAGGGATTACGGGGAATATGGATGGGCATATTTCATTCGGTGTCGGCCTTCTGCAACGCGGGCTTTGATATTATAGGCAGCACCAGCGTCATGCCATACAGTAATAACCCGATTGTGCTTCTGACTCTGGCAGCCCTTGTGGTTATAGGCGGCCTTGGGTTCTTTGTCTGGGAGGATCTTATACGTCTTTTCCGCAGGAAAAAACGGCTTACGGTTTATACAAAGATAGTACTTGTGTCTACCGGTATACTGCTTGCAGGCGGTACCGTCTGTTTTTTGATAACAGAATACGCCAATCCGGAAACCTTAGGCGGGATGAGCGCTCCCTATAAGCTGCTGCACGCGTTTTTCCAGTCCGTTACTACGAGAACTGCGGGATTCGATGCTGTGGGGCAGGAAAAACTTACCGACACCTCAAAAATGCTCTCCATAATTCTTATGCTCATCGGCGGCTCAGGTGGCTCGACAGCCGGCGGTATCAAAACCGTGACCGTCTCGGTGCTGTTTTTATCGGTGATAGCAGCTTTCCGCGGCAAACGGGAGCTTGTGATATTCGGGCGGCGGATTTCTGACACAAATATCAGCAACGCCGTCGCCGTCGCCGTTATGGGAGTATCCATCGCGCTGATTTCAGGTATGCTCATATCCTTTATAAACGGTATCCCGATGCTGGACTCCCTGTATGAAGCGGCCTCGGCTTACGGCACCGTGGGCCTTACGTCTGGGGTGACCGGTGCTGCAAATACCGTGTCGAAGGTAATACTTATAATCTGCATGTTTGCCGGCAAGGTCGGCGTTACCACAATAAGCGTCGCGTTTATGGTGAACAGGAGCAGTAATTCCAATATACGATATCCAAGCGAAAACATCATGATAGGCTGAGCGGAGGGATAGAGTGAAGATGAAAACTTTTGCAGTTATCGGAATAGGCCGTTTCGGTCAGGCCGTGGCAGAACGCCTTTACGAGATGGGACATGAGGTTTTGGCTGTAGATACGGACGATGAACGGATACAGGAGATATCTGACAAGGTCACCCATGCGGTGGTGGCCGACGCAAAAGACGCCGACACGCTGGCAAGTCTCGGCGTAAGAAATTACGACTGCGCCGTTGTGTCTATAGGCGAAAATATTGCCGACAGCACACTTGTTACACTATCTCTCAAAGAGGCGGGGGTGGCTAACATAATATGTAAGGCGAAAAATGAGCAGCACAAAAAAATACTGCTTAAGATAGGCGCCGATAAGGTCATAATCCCGGAGGAGGAGATGGGGAAAAAAGTCGCTTCCCAGCTTGCCTCCACAAATCTCATGGGTTTTCTGGAGCTGTCCGACAACTACAGCATATCAGAGATAAAAGCTCCGGCCAAATGGGTAGGGAAGTCGGTCGCCGCTTTGGATGTGCGGAATAAATGCCATGTGAATATTGCCGCGGTAAAAGAGGCGGGCAGGGATATGAATGTGACGATAGGCGCCGACTACAGCTTTAAGTCTGACGATATAATCGTGGTCATAGGCAGAAGACAGGATGTTGAAGCGCTGCAATAAAAGATAAAATAAAAAAGACGGGCTGAGGCTGCGAAAGCAGAGACTTGGGGCACCCTCCGTAAGGAAGGTGCCCCAAGGTGTGTTTTATCCAAAATTTATTTTGTTGAGCGGGTTGGAGATTTAATCCCGCTGATATTTTTCGTCGTTCGATGAACTGGAAATTATTTTGCTAACAGTTTTTGAAAATACAATTCAAATCTTGGATCAGCCTTTAATTTTGTGAGACCGAAATCCTTGATCCTTTCTAATAATTCATCCCGCAAAAATTTTTGGTATGATTCATCTTCTGAATACTTATGAAATATGCAGTCGCCTTTTTCAATCGAAATCATAATCTCTTCATAGATATTCTCAATCTTTTCTTCGCAAACAACGGGAACAGTGCGCTCACAGACCAGTTCTGGTTCCCAACCGGTCTGGTCTAAAAGAAATCCTTTTTCCATAAGTCCATACAAAGAGCAGGATTTTCCTAAATATATCCTTTTTAGCGCATTTGGATAGCACTCATAGATAACAGGTTTTCCATTTAGCTCATCCATAAGGATATCAAAATCATCTTTAGGAGCGCCAAAGAAAATTGCCGTTATTCTATTATTGATAGCATAAACATACTTCTTTGCATGAGTAGACGCTTGAGGAATCAATTCTTTTAGTCCCGCCTGTTTGGATGCATGATATATCAAACTCTCGTACCCCTATCAATCTTGGTTTGGCGCTTAGACATGAAAAATTATACTACATTTTGTAGAATTTATATTAGAAAAAACAATTGATTACATAGAAGCTGTTTTTCCGCAGCTTCTGCCGGACTGTTTTTTCATTCAGCCGTTATCTTCCGGCCAGGAATACGTTGCTATCGCTGGAGAAGTTGTCGGCGCTGTAGCTTACCAGCACACAGTCGATATTGTTTTCCTGAATATACTCCTGAATGCTCATTTTATAATACCTCAGGTCTATTATATGGATGTTTGAAAAGTGGGCGAAAAAGTAGGGGCTTTCGCTGTCCATATATGAATCCCGGAGTATAAGGAGGTTGGGCAGGTCCGCGTTCCCCGTGTCTATAGTGAGAAGGGGAGTGTTGCCGCCGTAGAACATGGAGTATTTATCTTTCTTTTCAAGATAGCTGTAGTCGTAAAGCTTACCTTCATGCGCCGTGCCGTCGGAATAGTTGGTTACTGTGACGCCCTCCTCCGGGACATAGGTGGTTATGGTGTCAGGGGAGACCCAGCGCATACCGGAGCTTGAGTACACAGTGCCGTAAAAGCTGTCCGTAACCTCGTCTGCCTCGTAATTTTCCAGAGGCACAGGCTGCAGACCCATCTTTTCCGCCACGGCGCAATAGCCGTAGTAGGCGCCAAGGGTGGTCCAGTGGTGGTCGGTGCGGTAGAAAATATATTCGTCCTTATGGGGCTCCAGAGCAGAATAGATATCCACATTGTTTGCCTGGGATTTTTTGTAGATGTAGTCTATAAGCTCAAGCTGGTCGCAGTTGGGAGCGCCCTCCGGCATCTTGTAGTCCCAAATTTTCGCTGCTCCCGGTATGATAGAGAGGTATACCGGCACACCGGCATTTTCCGCAAGGGTATTTACGGCGGTTATATTCCTGTCCACAACGGTGTAATCAGGCTCATCAAAGCGCTCTATCAGAGTTTCTCCCTCACAGAGATACACTCCGTTATTCTCTTTTTTTCCAAGGGCCAGCTCCGCATAGGATTTAAGGCTTATCCAGCCGTCCCGGCCGGCAAACTGGTCTGTGACGTAGCTTTCAAAATCCGACATAAATTCCCCGCTGAAAAGGGAGGAGAAGGAGAAAGCCGGACGCTGGGCCAGAGTGCGGTTTTCCATCTCTGAAAAATCCTTTGATGGGACTATCAGATTTACAATGAAAAATCCGAAAATAAAGACGAGAAACAGCGACACTGTTACTATACTGCAAACTTTTTTACTCATTGTTCGTACCTCTAAAATCTGAAATACAGGAAGGGATTGTACGTGGCGTCCACAAGATAGGCGGTGGAAAGGACAAGGCAAATAAGAATCAGAGCCGGTATGGCAAGGTTTCTGGTTCTCTCAGGTATTTTGCTGAAAACGGTTTTTGCAAGGGGAGTGCAGGCGACGCACAGGATAATAAGCGTAACGCCGTAGTTTCTTAGATAATACAGCACGGAGTCTGAGATGAGGCCCGCGGAGCCTATGCCGAACATCGACCCAATATATGTGACGCAGGACGTAAGGCTCTCGTTTGCGAAAATTGCCCAGCCTACTATCACGAAGAACATGGTGTATATGTGGGCCACAAATCCAGGGGCTTTCTCAAGCCATTTCAGAAGAAACGCCTTCTCAACCATCAGCAGCACAGCGTAGTACAGGCCCCATATGATAAAATTCCAGTTTGCCCCGTGCCACATTCCGGTAAGCATCCAGACCACTAAAATATTGAAAAAATTCCTGTATTTTTTGCATCTGTTTCCGCCCATGGGGATATAGACGTATTCCCTGAACCATGTGCCCAGGGAGATGTGCCATCTGCGCCAAAACTCGCTTATGCTTTTTGAGATATAGGGATAGTTGAAGTTTTCCAAAAATTCAAAACCGAACATCCGTCCAAGGCCAACGGCCATATCCGAATAGCCGGAGAAGTCGAAATAAATCTGAAAGGTGTAGGCGATAGCTCCCAGCCAGGCACCGGCAACGGTCAGCTCGCCGGCGGGAACGGCTTTGTACACATCCCACAGCATGCCTATGCTGTTTGCCAAAAGCACCTTTTTGCCGAGACCCACAATAAATCGCTCAACGCCGGAGGCAAATTTATCCACGGAATGCTCCCGCTGCTGGAGCTGGTCGGCTATGTCCTTATACCGGACTATGGGGCCGGCTATAAGCTGAGGAAAAAGGGAAACATAGGAGCCGAAATTTATTATATTTTTCTGAGCTTTGGCTTCGCCCCGGTAAATATCAATGGTGTAGGACATTGTCTGGAAGGTATAGAAGGAGATACCGATGGGAAGGGGAATGCCCAGAGGCTTTATAAAGTCAAGTCCCGGAATTCTGGCCAGATTTACCGCAAAGAAGTCAAAATATTTAAAGAACATCAAAAGCGACAGGTTTATTACCACGGAGGACACTACGAACTTTTTCGCCAGTCTGTCGTTTGACCTGTATTTTTCCACAAGCATTCCGTGGATATAGTCCACCAGTGTGGAGAAAATCATTATAAGTACGTATACGGGCTCGCCCCAGCCGTAAAAAATCAGGTTTGCTATAAAGAGAAAAATATTGCGTATTTTCAGCGGGCATATATAATAAATCGCCAGCACTGCCGCAAGATATATAAAAATAAAAAGTATACTGGAAAATACCATTGGACACCTCAATTAATTTTTTTCTTCTTTTTTATAAGCGGCGAGGGGATTCATAACAGCGGCCTCGCGGAGATTCTGATCGTCTACGTGGGTGTATATTTCGGTGGTGTTCAAATGCTCGTGACCCAGCAGCTCCTGCAGGGTTCTGACATCCACGCCGTTGTGCAGCATAAGCGTGGCGGCAGTATGCCGGAGCTTGTGAGCGGAATACTTGGTGCTGTCTATCCCGGCGTATGCAAGGTGTTTTTTTACGAGGTTATGTACGGTGGAACGGCTTATGCGCTTTCTTTGGGCCGAGAGGAAAAGTGCGTTTTTATCCACCGCCGCGATATTTTTGCGTATATCAAGATACTGGTTTATAGCATCGGCGCAGGCGTCGTTCAGGAAAACCATGCGCTCCTTATTTCCCTTGCCAAGTACCCTGATGGAATCCGGCCGGATATCTGTGAGATTTAAGCCCACAAGCTCAGATATACGCAATCCGCAGTTTAAAAAAATTGTCAGGATGCAAAAATCACGTTCCCGGTTTTTTCCATCAACAGAATTTAAAAGCTGTATACTTTCGTCAAGGGTCAGATAGTGGGGAAGTGACTTCATAATTTTCGGAGAGTCCAGGTCCTCAAGAGGATTTGTCTCCAGTATTCCGGCCTTTGTGGAAAGGTACTTGTAATAGGAACGGAGAGTTGAAATTTTTCTGGCCCTTGAGGTGGCGCCGAGCCCGTAATCGGTGGAGCGGCTGTTCTGGTGCTTTGCCCGGTCCCTTGCCAAAAAGCCGAGAAAATCGTAAACATCGGAAAGGGTTACGGATTTTACAAAATCGGCGTCAACGTCTGAGATGGTTATGCTCTCAAACTCCGTATCCCTGGGGACGATATTACGTTTGATTTTCATATATCTAAAGAACATGCGCAAATCGAGATAGTATTCGTCCACGGTTTTTCTCGAGTGGCCCTTGACCGTCTCGTGATATGTGAGGAAATTCCTTATAATCTCAGGCGCTTCATTCCGGTAATCCATTTAAAAACAGCCTTTCACAAAATATCTGGATTATTATACAACAGAATACCGCTTTTTTCAATTATCAATTAGCATGTGCGAAAATCATAGTTTCCGACTTAAACGCTCCCTGGGGATAGTAGAACAGGGGGAATTAATAAAAGCAGAAAATTGAACAAAATAAAAATTTTGTTCAATTTAGGGGAGCGGAAAACAGGTAAAAGGCCCTTTCACACGGTATATTCAAAACCCGGCAGTATCGAGCCTATATCAAAACACGGCCGGTCTGTAAGGTACACTATTTTAAGACCCAGCTTACTTATATAGTTCTCAATTCTGTCTTTGTCAGGATGGTTATTAAGCTTTCCTGTGAACGCTATTGTGTCCGCATCCAGCTTTCCGCAGGCGCCGCCGATAAAGCCTGTATTATATCCAGGCAGTTCAATAAATCCCGGACTTATCAAAAGAGCTTCTATGCCGTGCATTACAGCGGCCTTATGGATGCCTGTATCTGATGTGATTACAGCGCTGCGGCTCAGCACACACACCGAGCATTTTGAATAGCCCTGATTTACATTCACAGGCTTAAACCTTTTATATAAAAGCTCCTTTGCTTTGGAATCAGTATATTTTTCATTGTGTATAACATACTCTCCAATAACACAGGCGTTTAAACCGATATCCAGCGGATAGTCCGGGGACTGCTCCTTCTGCGCTTCAAAAACATTTATGCCCCTATTCGTTAAAAAATTAACGAATAGGGGCATCCCCTTTGCGCATACATAATCTGAAGCTCCGCAGTGCAGCACCGACATGTCGGCATGGCCCGATATTCCCGGCTGCAAATTTCTGTTATCAGGAACTATTATGATAGAAATATCGCGTTTTTTCAAGCTATCAGCCAAAATATCGGCATATTTTTCGCCGATAATTACAGTGGACACCTTTCCTGCGGGCAAGTTTGGATTTTTTACCGGCCTTTCTTTTGCAGTTTTTTTCATATAAACCTCTTAAGCTCCATAAAATAATGTATAAATTCTGGAGGCGATTTTTTGAGCTTTATTATCTGTACCTGCGACTGCGTTTATCAAAAGGACGGCTGCTGTCAGCTTGAACGTGCCGTGTCGTCCTCCGGAAGCCGCGGCGCAAAATGCGTTTACTATGTAAAGGCGTCGAGAGCTAAAGCCAAAAAGCCTAAAAATTAGTTCAAAGCGTATTTCAGCGCATCGCTGATGGTTTTTGCCCGGAACACCTCAAGCTCCGGCGGTATGGACAGGCTTCCCCGGACATAGGCCGGGATTATACATCTTTTAAAACCCATCCGGGCGGTTTCGGAAAGGCGCTGATTCATTGAATTTACAGATCTCAGCTCCCCTGTAAGGCCCACCTCCCCTATCGCCGCAATATCGTCCCCTACCGGTCGGTCGCGGTAGCTTGAGGCAATGGCGATAATTGTGGGCAGATCCGCCCCGGGCTCGTTGAGATTTAGGCCGCCGATTACATTTATATACGCGTCGCATGAGCCAACACGCATACCGCCGCGTTTTTCCAAAACCGCCAGCAGCAGCATGGCACGGTTAAAATCCACGCCGTTTGTGGTACGCCGCGGCACATTGAAGCTCGTAGGCGTCACCAGCGCCTGCACTTCGGCCAGCACCGGCCGTGTGCCCTCGATTACACAGGCGACGCAGGTGCCCGGTGAATTCGCAGGGCGCTCAGACAGGAGCATTTCAGAGGGGTTTGAAACGCCGGCAAGGCCCACATCGAGCATTTCAAAAACGCCTATTTCGTTTGTGGAGCCAAAACGGTTTTTAGCCGCCCGCAGGACCCGGTAGCTCATGTTCTGCTCCCCTTCAAAATACAGGACGCAGTCCACCATATGCTCTAAAACCTTCGGCCCTGCGATGGCCCCTTCCTTGTTTACGTGGCCGACTACAAAAACCGTTATATTTTCCCCTTTTGCAAGCCGCATAAGGGCCATTGTGCAGTCCTTAACCTGCCCCACACTGCCGGGGGCGGAGCTTAATTCCTCGTTATACAGGGTTTGGATTGAGTCTATAATAAGGATATCCGGCTTTACGGTATCGGCAGAGCTGAGAATCTCCGCCAAATTTGTCTCAGCCAGTATATACAGGTCGCCGCCGCTGACCCCTAAACGCTGGGCCCTCATTTTTACCTGTCGCTGAGATTCCTCGCCTGTGACGTATAATATTCTGGCGGCTTTGCCCAGCTCCTGGCATATCTGCAGAAGCAGTGTCGATTTACCTATGCCCGGTGCGCCGCCAACCAGCACCAGAGAGCCCTTGACAGCGCCGCCGCCCAATACCCGATCGAGCTCAGACATACCGGTTGAAAAACGTATTTCCTCCGCAGCGTCCAGCTTATCAATGGGCGTGGCGGAATTATTCGCCCTTGGCGCCGACGCGGCTTTTGAAGCCGGTTTTACAGGCTGTACGGTCTGCTCCACCAAGGTGTTCCAGCTCCCGCAGCCAGGGCACTTTCCCATCCATTTCGGCGTTTCATATCCACATTCGTTACAGTAAAATACGGTTTTAGCTTTCATCTGTGTCCCCCAAATAAATCTCCTTAAAAATATCCCTTGAGGAGAGGTATGACGCGCCTATTACGGCGGCAGTTTTAAGCTGATATTCCTTTGTCCTCAAAAGCGGCTCCTCAGTGGGATTTGATAAAAAGCCGCACTCAACAAGCACTCCCGGACAGCGGATATTATTCATAATATAGATGCTGCCCTGTATTTGGGCGGCGGTCCTGTAGTTTTCGGGGTTCAAAGCGCTGATAAGGTTATCCTGAAGCGTTTCGGCAAACTCGCGGCTTCCGTCTGTGGGAGCGTAAAGGGCCTGCGCGCCGAATGGCGACGGGCCGGTATACTGATTTTGGTGTATGCTGATAAGTACGGAATTCGGCGTGGAATTGATAAGCTCCAGCCTGTTTTTCTGGTCGGCGGTCTTTTTGGCCTTGATGGTATCGGCGCTGTCAGGATAGTCGATGCTCTCGCTGTCTCTCGTCATTACCGTGTTAATGCCAAAAAAGTTCATCATATCGCGCAGCTTCAGGGAAATAGCCAGATTGATTTCGCTCTCATAGGCGCCTGTGACCGACACTGCCCCGCCGTCCTCGCCTCCGTGGCCCGGGTCTATTATAAGCGTCAGGTCTTTGACGCCAGTAAAGGCCGGCTCTGAACGGAGCCAGTTAAAATATATCAAAGTCCCAAGGATTATGGCGGTAAAAACCATCCCGGCGCAAAACAGCGCCGCTTTTCTCTCCACACCCATATTCATCCCTCCGGAATAAGAATATGAGCAGAGTTCGGGTTTTATCTCAGATTCTCATAGTTTTTGTCATTTACAAATACTATCTTATCAAAAAGCCGCGTCCCCTTATAGCCCAGCCTGTAGGCTATGGAAGCGGTGACCGGCGCGAAAACCAGCGGGATAAAATACGCCGCTTTTGTTCCCTCGGCAAGGAGATTTACCACATAGCAGAAAAACAGGTATATCCATCTGTATGCCTGTCCAAAGAAATCCCCTTTAGTATAAAATATAAGCACTGCCGCCAGAATAAGCCCGGGTATCTGGGAGATTATCGAGGCCTTGAGGCCCTTGAGCTTATCCTCTTTTATGTGGCCGTACTTCACAAGGTTATAATCACGCTGTCCCGTGCGCCATGCGTCCACGTAGATACACGCAATATAGACGGCGGTAGAGAGTATGGTCGCAATTATGACTGACGGCGTATCGCCCATGAGCTGTGCAGTAAGCACAAGTACAAAAAGGTATATGACCATCGCTATGATGTGTACCGTCCATATTTTCAGCGTAAAAAGGCCGATGCTGCTTTTAGGCTGTTTGCCGGAAGAACTCATAATAAAAACTCCTTTACCTGCCGCTGTGCTTGTACTTTAAATTGTATCATAAACTGCAATAATTAACAAGCGCAAAACCGTGCACGGGGCCAGATTTGTATCTTTTTGCGATAGACTGGAAACGCCGCTGCTGATATAATGGCGTTGACCAAAAAAATCAGATGATTGGAGAGTGGCTGCTTTGGCAAAAAGAATCGGCGTACTTACAAGCGGCGGTGACGCACCGGGTATGAATTCCGCGATAGCCGCCGTGGTCGATACCGCCAATTCCATGGGCATAGAATGTGTAGGTATCAGGCGCGGCTACAGCGGGCTTATCAATAACGATATATTCCCCCTCGATTTGGAATTTGTAAGCGCTATCGGCTCCCGCGGCGGCACGGCCCTGTATACGGCAAGAAGCGAGGAGTTTAAAACGCCCGAGGGGCTTAAACGGGCGGCTGACAACTGCAAATTCATGGGCATAGACAGTCTTGTAGCGATTGGCGGTGACGGCACCTTCCGCGGCGCGCTGGCCCTTTCAAAACACGGCGTTTCAGTTGTAGCCATTCCCGGTACGATAGATAATGACATCCCCTGTACAGAGTACACCATCGGTTTCGACACCGCCTGCAACACGGCCATCGAGATGGTGGATAAGCTCCGGGACACTATGAAATCCCATGAGCGCTGCTCTGTTGTGGAGGTAATGGGACACAGATCAGGAAATCTTGCCCTGAATGTTGGCATTGCCTGCTCCGCGGCGGCTGTGCTTATTCCGGAGCATAATATTGATTTTAAAAATGACGTAATTGAGAAAATACGTAGCGCAAGGCTCCGCGGCGGCACACATTTTACGGTTATAGTGGCCGAGGGCGCGGCATCCGGCAATGAGATTGGGCAGAAGATACTGGAGGAGACCGGGATAGATACCCGCGTCACTGTACTGGGCCATGTTCAGCGCGGCGGCTCCCCTAACGCCCACGACAGGATATCGGCGGCTCTTATGGGGTATCACGCGGTAAAGGTTTTGGCCTCAGGCGGGACCAACCGTGTAATCTGCCTGCGTGACGGAAAATACGTGGACATGGATATTACCGAGGCTCTGGATATCCCCTATCGGGTATGCGAAGAGCATCTTCTGGCTCTGGAGGCTATTGGCTCCGGAGTATAATCCGGCATAACATCAATCCTTCTCCCCCCCGTCCGGTGTTTTATTCAGGATGGGGGGATTTTTGCAGATGTCAGCTTCCATTAGAGAACACAACAGATAATCCCTATATAAATAACTGAATATCCTTCTTTTTAGAACGGACTGAAAGAATGAATAACCTACGGGCCTTGTGCGATGGAGATTGTGAACAAAAAATCATTTTCACACAACAGACAGGCTGCAGGGAGAAATCCCTGCCGTATCACTTCCGAAAAGTTTCCGAAATACACAGGGTGTATTGAAAAGTCAAAAACAAAAATCTATAATTTATCTGACAACTGAATAAGGGTATCTTCAGGGCAGGGTGAAATTCCCGATTGGCGGTATAGTCCGCGAGCGTGAAAACGCAGGATTTGGCATTGTTCGGATCAGGATTTGGTGAAATTCCAAAACCAACAGTATAGTCTGGATAGAAGAAGATAAATCTCGTGTGTAAGCTGCTATTTTGCTAATATACGATGTTCCTTTGACTTTTTTCGCACCTGAAAGATATTTTTCAGGTGCAAATTTTATTTTACGGAGGCATTTAACTATGGAAAGCAAAACAAAGAAAATGGCCACGATAGCAACGCTTGCAGCAATGGCGTTCGTAATGGTGACTTTCGTTCGTATTCCAGTTGTACTATTTTTGGAATATGAGCCTAAAGACATTATCATTACATTAGGCGGCTTTATATGGGGACCGCTGGCTTCTTTTATTGTTTCGGTAATTGTTTCATTGATTGAATTGGTGACAATCAGCGAAGACGGAATTTTGGGATTTATTATGAATATCATATCGACCTGCGCGTTTGCCTGCACGGCAGCTTTTATTTACAAGAAGAAACGGACATTGTCTGGTGCTGTTATCGGTTTATGTGCGGGCACATTGTTGATGGTGGTAGTAATGCTGTTGTGGAACTATTTAATTACACCGATTTACATGGGATTTCCTCGTGAAGCTGTTGCCGAACTACTTATTCCCGCTTTTCTTCCATTCAATTTGATTAAAGGCGGATTAAACGCAGCATTTACATTTATGCTTTATAAGCCGGTAACAACAGCATTACGAAAAACAGGATATATATCAGCTTCCCATAATGAACAAGCGCCAAAGAAAAAGCCGATTGGATTGTGGATACTTTTTGGAATAATCATTGTTACTTGTATTTTGCTTACATTATCATTAAATGGGATTATATGAGGAAATATTATGCAACGAATTTCAGATAATTCCCCATTATGTAAGTTTTCAGGTGAAGTAATACATGGGCGTGGCATAGGAAAGTTAGTCGGGATGCCAACGGCTAATCTGCAAATATCATCTGATGTGAAATTGCCGCCCAATGGGGTTTATATTACAAAAATTATATATAATAGCTACATATATTACGGGATAACCAATATAGGGACTCGTCCTACGATTGATACAGACAGCGAAATATCTGTTGAAACGCATATTCTTAACTTCAATCAAGGGATATATGGAGAGAGATTGGAAATTGAACTCTTTGAGATGCTTCGCAGTATCAGAAAATTTGAGGATTTTTCTTCTCTTTTAGAGCAGATACGAAAGGATTGCATTGCAACACAAGATTTTTTCGGCTTAGAAAGAACCTACTCACGGTTGCAGATGGATATTGAAAAACATCAAGCAAGAGTTGATAACCGAGAGGTCTGTCTATCAAACAAAGAATTTGATGTCTTGTATATGCTATATTCCAATCCCGATATTAGCTATACGAAAGAGCAAATTTATGAAGCTATCTGGCATGAGCCATCTATAGGCAATTGCCATGCCGTAGAAAATACTGTTTTTCAAATTAGAAAAAAGTGCAAAGCACTTGCAGAAAATGTTGAATTCATCAAAACTGTTGTTGGATACGGATATAAGTTTTGCAGCAATTAAAATGCAGACAACAATGACAACCGTTGAGGAAATCCGTACTTATGACCGAGTAGAGTTTAATTCCAAAATGGGATTTCACAGATACAAAGTTACCGGGGCAAAGCTGCAGCCCGCAGTTCTGCCCCGGTATTCCATTAAGCTTTTTTCAGTATTTTTTCTTTTTGGGAAAAGTATTCCCGCAGCATTTTGCAGACAACGCCCGACAGGCCTGTCACTCCTATGAGATTTGGAACGCACATAAGCCCGTTTAAGGCGTCGGAAATATCCCACAGCATTTCTGAAGTGCCGATACAGCCTAAAAACACCGCCAGTATTACGATGCAGTTATATACCGGCACCAGCCTTTCGCCGCCCAGATACCGGCAGCAGGTCCTGCCGTAGTGGGACCACCCAATTATAGTGGTAAAGGCGAACAGGGCTATGGCAGCGGCGATGCCGATTCCGGCAAAATCTCCAAAGCCGTTTACAAACGCCCTTATTGTTATGGCCGCGCCGTTCATGCCGCAGTCGGTTATCTGGATGCCGGACGTCAAAATTACAAGCGCCGTCATGGTACAGATAACTATAGTGTCCACGAACACCTCAAAGCAGCCCCACATGGCCTGATCTATGCCGCTTTTCACCTCCGCCGAGGAGTGAGCCATAGCCGAGGAGCCGATTCCGGCCTCATTCGAGGATATGCCGCGGCTTATTCCAAACCGCACGGCCCTGGATGCGGCGACGCCCAGTATACCGCCCCGGACAGCGCTGCCCGCAAAGGCGTCCCGGAATATTGCCAATATTGCTTCCGGCAGCTTTGTGAAATTAAGCCCTATAAGAACCAGGCTGCCCAATATATACAGTATCGCGGCGGCGGGCACTATCTTTTCCGCAGCTGCGCTTATTCTTTTTGCTCCGCCGAATATCACCGCGGCGGAGACCGCCGACAGAACTATGCCCGTGACGCAGGGCTTTACTCCAAACATGGTCTCCATGGCGGAGGAGACGGAATTTGACTGTACGCCGGCCCCGACTCCCAGAGAGGCGCCCAGGCACAGCACTGCGTAAATTACGGCCAGCCATCTGCAATGCAGCCCCTTTTCAATGTAGACCATCGGCCCGCCTATCCACTGGCCGTCTTTTCCCATATATCTGTATCCGACAGCAAGGGCTATCTCAAAAAACTTGGTCATCATGCCGAAAAGCGCCGACACCCACATCCAGAATACAGCCCCCGGCCCGCCGGAATATATAGCGACGGCAACGCCCACGATATTTCCCGTGCCGATTGTGGCCGCCAAGGCCGTACACAGCGCCTGAAACGGGGTTATGGCGTTCTTTTTGTTTTTATTTCCGCTCTTTATCGCCCCTATGGTGCCTTTCATCCACAGGGGGAATTTCTTAAATTGAAAAAATCCGGAACGGGCGGTAAAAAACACGCTCAGAATAAGCAGAATGGCGCACATAACAGGGCTCCACACAAAATTCCCAAGGGCCGACACAAAATTTCCCATAGCGCTTCCCTCCTTCTTGTCCAAAATATGAACTGAGAAGCAGAAAAATACCGCCCGTCCGGTTTTTCCGGGCGGGCGGCTTCGTCGCAGGGATATTATCTGAACACATTCATATCCGAATCCAGCACTTCCATTCGCTTGAATTCCGTGAAATCCGGAGCCAGAAACGGCTTTTTCTGTTCGATTGCTGAAATTATATTGTTTGGATTCAAGGCCGGATTCTGAGCTGAAATTACGGCTCTTACAAAGATTCCCGTATCGGACAGTTTGGAAAACAGGATGGCGTTTATACACGGGATAATGTCAAAATCCGTTATGCCCTTTTTCGATTTTTTCTGTATCACCAGATTATCGCCGGTGAAAAGGCTGTTAAGCTCCCCGCAGGCGCTGTCAGGGACGCCCTTATCGTATGTGAGCAGACCGCAGATCTCCAGCCAGGCTATTTCCTTTAATTTGCGCTCGGCCTCATAGACCTTTACGACAGTTATGCCGGAGGGCATGGAGGCGTTCATCATTTCCGGAACCTTTTCAAGGGGGATGTCGCTTAAAAGCTCAAAATCCATTAGCTCGCACTGGCTCTCACATCCCACTGAAAGCGGCAGCGCGATTGAGATAAACGGGTGCGGGTTAAATCCCTCTGTGTGCTTTACGCTTAGGCCGGAGCGTATAAAAACCCTCTGCATGGTGCGCATAAGGTCAAGATGGGAGATATACTGGGCAAGCCCTTCCTTGTAAAACAGCATTCTGTGCTTATTATTCATCGCACGGGCCCCCTTTGTAAAGAATGTTGGCGCCGCAGCCTGTGCATTTTACACGGCAGTCGGGGGTTATCTCGCTCCTGTAGGCGGCCTCTCTCTCACGCCACATAAAATCCTTGCTTACGCCGACACTCGTAACGCTCCAGGGCAGTATCTCGTCTTTTTCCCGTACCCGATGGGCATAAAACGACGGTTTAACGCCAACGGCATTAAACGCATCCATCCAGCACTGGAAGGAGAAATATTCGCCCCAGGAGTCCAGCTTGGCGCCGTTTTTCCAGGCTTCCTCGATAACCGCGCCTATCCGCCTGTCCCCTCTTGAGAGTACGGCCTCCATATAGCTTGTCTCCGGCTCGTGCCAGTTGTATGTGATATTCTTTACCCGCAGGTTTTCCCGCAGGAGCGTAACCTTGCGCATGTATTCCTCCATTGTGTTCTGCGCCTCCCACTGGAATGGCGTGTGAGGCTTGGGCACAAAGCAGGAGGTGCTGACTGTAACTCTCACGCCGCGGCTTTTATTGGGCGTTACCTCGCGCCACAGGCTGAGCACTTTTTTTGCAAGCTCCGCAATGGCGATAACGTCCTCGTCCGTTTCTGTGGGAAGTCCCAGCATAAAATAGAGCTTAAGTCCGCTCCAGCCGCCCTCAAAGGCGATACGGCAGGAATTTAAAACGTCCTCCTCCCGGACATTCTTGTTGATAGCGTCCCGCAGCCGCTGGCTCCCCGCCTCCGGAGCAAATGTAAGTCCTGTTTTCCTGACTTTCTGGACCCGCTGCATAAGGTCCATGGAGAAATTATCCGCCCGGAGGGACGGAAGCGAAAGGCTTATATTCCTCGGCTCACACCACTCCAAAAGCCCGTCGCAGAGATTGTAGAGAGGCTTATAGTCGCTGGTACTCAGGGAGGACAGCGTGACCTCCTCGTAGCCGGAATTCAAAAGGGCCTCTTTTCCCTGTTCTATAAGCTTTTCATACGCTCTCGGACGCACAGGCCGGTAGGCGTATCCCGCCTGGCAGAAGCGGCAGCCCCGTATGCAGCCGCGGAATATTTCAAGAACCACCCTGTCATGGACTATCTCCGTGGAGGGCACTATCTGATGCACGGGGAAATAGGAATTTGTAAAATCCTGCACTATGCGTTTTGTGACCGGCATTTTTGCCCCCTCTGCAGGGGTAATGCTCTCAATAGTGCCGTCATTCTTATATTTCACGTCATACAGCGACGGAACATACACTCCGTCGATTTTTGCTGCCTCACAGAGAAAACTCTGTTTATCCCATCCCTCGTTTCTCGCTTTCCGGTAAAGCTCGATTACTTCAGGATCCATGTCCTCCCCTTCTCCCAAAACGAAGAGGTCGATAAAATCTGACATGGGCTCCGGGTTATAACAGCTTGTACCTCCGGCGAAAACAATAGGCGTGAGTTCGTGCCTGTCCGCTGAGTGGAGAGGCAGCCCGGCCATATCCAGCATATTCAGCACGTTGGTGTACGCCATCTCATAGCCCAGGGAAAAGGCTATCATGTCAAAATCCGAAACAGGGTCGCCGCTCTCCAAGGCGTAAAGAGGGATGCCGTTTTCCCGCATCTCCTTTTCCATGTCGCCCCAGGGCGCAAATACACGCTCACACCACACGCCGTCCATATTATTTATAACGCCGTAAAGTATCTTCATTCCCAAATTGGACATGCCTATCTCGTAAGTATCAGGGAAACAGAAGGCCACTCTGGTGTCAACCCGGTTTTTATCCTTGATTATCTCGTTATATTCTCCCCCGGTATAGCGCGCGGGCTTCTGTACCCTGGGCAGAATACGCTTTAATCTGCTGTCCATAAAAACACATCCATAAAAATATTGCATGTCCTTGCCATCTGAAAGACCGACAGGCAAACATGGGCTAATAGTATTGTATACCCCCGCCGCGGCTTTTACAAGAATTAAAAGCAAGCCAAAGCGCCATGAAAAGCAGGGTAAAATTTCTGCCGGTGCTTATAAGCAGATAAATTCCGGCCGGCAGCATCAGGGCCAGAATAATGATATCAATAATTTTTGAAACCCTCTCCGCAGTCTCAACCCCGCCCTTCATGGCGGTAAAAGCGAAAACAAGGCCGCCTCCGTCAAGGCCGCTTACAGGAATCAGGTTAAAAACGCCGTAAATAAGGCTAAGCCCCGCGGCGTCATAAAAGCGCTCTCCGAAAAGCGACAGCAGGTATGCTGAAATAAAGCTCGCCGCTGGCCCGGCGGCGATGGCGGCTATTTCACCCCAATAGCCCAGCGTTCCGGCAGAACAGCTCATAGTCAGTCCTGAGACCGAAAATTTGAGAAGCCTTATCTCCGCCCCCTGAAGCTTCAGCGCAGCGGCGTGGCCAAGCTCATGCAGAAATATCGCGCATAGGGCGCTGAGGCACAGCTTTCCGTCAAAAAAGTAAAGCACGGAAAAAATCAGCAAAAAACCGCTTGTTATCCGTGCTTTGCCCGCGGAGATAACGTTATTGTCCGCCATTGTCAGAAAAAGCCGTCTCATATCCGCGGCTGAAGGCCTCGATGATGTTTTCTCCGCCGCTTAATGAGGAGCCTACGGCCTCTATCGCCGATTGGTAATCCACATCGCCGCCGATAACCATCTTTACCCTGTCCCCCGCCCTCTCGGCAAAGTCCGGGAACAGCAGCTTTATCGTCACTGCCGCGGCGATTATAACGACGCACACAAAAAGGCGCAGAGCCTCCGCTGTAAGGACGGGGTTATCCGCCGCCGATACGGTTCTGCGCTTTGCGGCGGAGTACCGGTGGTTTACGCTGTATTTTCCCTGCATAGCATCATCGCCTTTCACATTATGATACTATGTCCCGGAAAAGCTTTTTATTACAGCTTGCCCAACCTTATAACAGAGCTTGTTATAAGGCTCTTAAACGCCGGCGCCGCAAGCAGGGCGGCCTCCTGTACCTCCTTATGGGAGAGGGGCGCGGGAGAAATACCGGCGGCAAGATTTGAAATGCAGGATATGCCGCAGACCTTCATGCCCATATGGTTGGCGGCAATCGCCTCGCATGCAGTGCTCATGCCAACAACGTCCGCGCCCAGCGCGGCGCAGGCCCTTATTTCCGCAGGACTTTCATAGTTAGGGCCCTTCAGTTGGAGGTATACCCCTTCCGGCAGGTCGATATTAAGCTCTGCTGCGGCGGCCTTTATCTCGTCTCTCAGGGCCTTGTCGTAAATTTCGCTCATGTCCGGAAAGCGCGGCCCCAGCTCGTCTATATTCGGGCCTAAAAGAGGAGAAGGGACAAATAAGGATATCTGGTCTTTTATAAGCATAAAGCTGCCGGTTTTGAGGTCTTTTCTTATGCCGCCCACAGCGTTTGTGAGCATAAGGATATCGGCGCCCAGGAGCTTCATAAGCCTTACCGGCATCACTACCTGCTCCATGGAGTATCCCTCGTAAAAATGTACCCGGCCCTGCATAATGACGACCGGCACATCCTCCACGTATCCGAAAATGAACCTGCCCTTATGTCCCTGCACGGTGCTCACCGGAAATCCGGGAATATCGTGGTAATCCACAATGCCCCGCACGTCTATGGTATCGCCGTAATCTCCAAGCCCCGAGCCAAGAACCAGGGCCACCTTCGGCACAAATGCCGTTTTCATGCGCACGGCCTCCAGGGCCGCCTGAAGCTTTTCGTATTCGCTCATTTGGTCTGCCTCCCTAAAGCATCATTGCAAGCAGCGGAATTGTGATTATTGAAAGTACAGTCGTGATAAATGTGAGCTGGGCCATGGTTTTCTCATCTCCGCCGTAGCGGTAGCACAGCATAGTGCCGTTTGTGGCCACAGGCATTGCCGTTATTACAACCGAAACCCCTATTACAAGCTGGCTGCTTATGCACATCTTAAGTCCCCAAAGCAGCGCTATTGGGAAAAGGAGCAGCCTGAACAGAGCGATAATATACATTTTCGGCGAGCCCAGGACGCTCCTCAGCGGAATATCAGCCAGAGAGGAGCCTATTATCATAAGCGCCGCCGGCGTTGTGAGGTCTCCAAGCGTCTCAAAGCCCTCCCCTATCGCCGCCGGGCATTTCACCTTGAGCACCGCCAGTACAAGCGCTATCAGCGACGCCACTGTGCAGGGAGAGAAAAATGTTTTCCAGCTCATCTCGCCCTTGCCGGTCTTGCCTGAAATGAATATCCTGCCGACAGTAAAAACGAGTACGTTAAAAAGAATATTGAACATTGAGGCATAAAATAACCCCTCGTTTCCGTACAGGGCTATGCAGACGGGATAGCCTATAAATCCCACGTTTCCGAACATAACGGCAAATCTGTACGCCCCAACCGATTCCGCTTTTACACGCAGAAGTTTTGGGATAAACGCGGCAAAAGCGGCCAGAACCGCATATATCACAAGGGATATGAGAAGGGTCATGCCTATTTCTTTTATTCCCAGCTCTGAAGTGCTTGTAAGCACGGATGCGATTATCATGGATGGCAGCGTTATGTCCAGCACCAGCGCGGAGAGCTTCTTATTCATATCCCTGTCGATAATTTTCAGCTTGTTTGCCGCATAGCCGACAATAACTATTGCGAACAGGATAAGCATTTTCATTAAGACGCTTGAAAAATCCATCAGTTTTTCTCTTTTCCAAATATTTTAAACAGCTTTTTGACAGGAGCGGTGTGTGCCGCTCCTGTCCGTGCGTTCATTTATATCAGTAGCTCCTGAGGCTTTCGGTGAGGTTTGCTATAAGCGCTTTTGCTTTTTCAGCCTTCTCGCGCTCGGCGTTTACGACGCTCTCCGGGGCTTTCGCCACAAACTGCTGGTTTGCCAGCTTGCCCTCTATCCTCTGGAGCTCCTTCTGCGCTTTTTCAAGCTCTTTCTCTATGCGCTGACGCTCCTTTTCCAAATCCACAAGCTCGGCAAGGGGCATATAGAGCTTTGCGTCGTTTGTCACAACGCTCACCATGTCCTCAACGCTCTCAGGGGCCTTGCCGGTTATAGTGACCTCTGCGGCGTATGCAAGCTTTGAGAGATATGTGGTTCCGGAATTGAACACTTCCGCTTTATCGGTGACAATAATAAGGTGCGGCTTCTTGGAGGGCGGGACGTTCATCTCCGCACGCCTTGCGCGTACAGCTTTCACAGCCGCCATTATAATTTCAAAAGAGGTCTCCTCTCCGGCAAAATCCATCTCCGGCTCATACTTTGGATATTCCTGTATCATAAGGGCCTCGCCCTCGTGGGGCAGAGCCTGCCATATTTCCTCCGTTATAAACGGCATAAACGGATGCAGGAGCTTCAGAATGCCGTTGAGCACATACAGGAGCACCTTCTGGGCATTTATATTCGCCTCCGGGTCGCCGCTGTTGAGACGCGGCTTTGTAAGCTCTATATACCAGTCGCAGTAGGAATCCCAGATGAAGTCGTACACCTTCTGGGCGGCGATGCCCAGCTCGTACTTATCCATATTTTCCACGACTTCCGCCGCCACCCGGTTGAAGCTGGACAGTATCCATTTGTCCTCCAGCTCCAGCTTATCCGGCAGCTCGCATTTATCTATGGTCAGATTCATCATGACAAAGCGGCTGGCGTTCCATATCTTATTTGCAAAATTGCGCATAGCCTCACAGCGCTCAGTGTAAAAGCGCATGTCGTTTCCGGGGGAATTGCCGGTAACCAGGTTAAAGCGCAGTGCGTCGGAGCCGTAGGAGTCGATTATTTCGAGGGGGTCTATGCCGTTTCCGAGGGATTTGGACATTTTACGGCCCTTATCGTCCCTCACAAGTCCGTGAATAAGCACCGTGTGGAAAGGCGTCTTTTTCATATGCTCGCAGCCGGAGAATATCATCCTGGCTACCCAGAAAAAGATGATGTCGTAGCCGGTAACAAGCACGTCCGTAGGATAGAAGAAATCAAGATCCTCCGTCTTATCCGGCCAGCCCAGGGTCTCAAAGGGCCACAGGGCGGATGAAAACCAGGTGTCAAGCACATCCTCGTCACGTGTTATATTCCGGCTGCCGCACTTTTCGCACTCTGTGGGGTCGCTGCGGCTTACGGTGATATGGCCGCAGTCGGCACAGTACCAGGCCGGTATCTGGTGTCCCCACCAGAGCTGACGTGAGATGCACCAGTCACGGACGTTTTCCATCCAGTTAAGGTATGTGTGTGAAAAACGCTCAGGCACGAATTTTGTCTCTCCGTCCTTTACGACACGTATGGCCTCCTCTGCCAGGGGCTTCATTTTCACAAACCACTGGGATGAGATTATGGGCTCCACGTCATTATGGCAGCGGTAGCAGGTACCCACGTTGTGGTCATGGTCCTCTATTTTCTCCAAAAGGCCCATGGCGTCCAAATCGGCAATTATTGCTTTTCTGGCCTCGTACCTGTCCATACCCTGATATTTGCCGCCGTACTCGTTTACTTTCCCGTTATCGTCCAATACGCGGATGACCTCGAGATTGTGGCGAAGTCCCACATCGAAATCATTGGGGTCGTGGGCCGGGGTCATTTTGACGCAGCCCGTGCCGAACTCCATATCCACATATTCGTCGGCCACAATGGGTATCTCGCGGTTGACCAGGGGCAGTATGCACTTTTTGCCCACAAGGTTTGCGTATCTCTCGTCGTTTGGGTTTACCGCAACGCCGCTGTCGCCCAGCATCGTCTCCGGACGTGTGGTTGCAACTATCACATATTCGCTGCTGTCCTTTATCGGATAGCGCAGATGCCAGAGCTTGCCCGGCTTATCCTGGTATTCCACTTCAGCGTCTGAAAGCGCCGTAACGCAGTGGGGGCACCAGTTTATAATGCGGCTGCCCTTATAGATAAGGCCCTTTTCGTACAGGCTTACAAAAACCTCCCGGACGGCCTTCGAGCACCCCTCGTCCATAGTAAACCTGGCCCTGTCCCAATCGCAGGAGGCGCCCAGCTTCTTCTGCTGCTCGACAATCCTGTTGCCGTATTTATTTTTCCACTCCCAGACCTTTTCGAGGAATTTTTCCCGGCCCAAGTCGTGGCGGGAAACGCCGTCCTTGCGGAGCTCCTCCTCCACCTTTATCTGCGTCGCTATTCCGGCATGGTCTACGCCGGGCACCCAAAGGGCCGCATAGCCCTGCATACGCTTATAGCGTATAAGGATATCCTGAAGCGCGTCGTCCATAGCGTGGCCCATGTGGAGCTGGCCTGTGACGTTGGGGGGCGGCATAACGATAGTGAACGGCTTTTTCTCCCGGTCTATCTCCGTATGGAAATATCCGCCCTTCTCCCACATTTCGTAAATTTTTGATTCCACTGCCTTTGGGTCATAAATTTTTGGCAATTCCTGCATTGTAAACCCCTCCGAAAAAAGTAAAATCCCTGAGGTATAAACCTCAGGGCGAATAATATCCGTGGTACCACCTGAATTCCGTAAAAACAGCTCTCACATGCCCGATAACGGAGGCTGCCCGTCCGGGCTTAATCTGTTTCGGCCCGGAGGTTCATGGACGACTTCCCTCCCGCTTCACGAAAGCTCACACCAGACGCTTTCTCTCTTTGCTTCGGCCGCAGAGGTACTGCTTCCAATCTTAACCTTTGTAATATAAAAGAAGTATACAAAATTTAGTCTATTATGTCAAGAAGCATATTTTCATAAACTTCCTGGGCCTCGGCGCCAATCTTCGTGGAAGCTATCGCGCCGTTTTTAAAGGATATAACCGTAGGTATGCTCATAACGCCGAAACGGACTGCCAGAGCCGGCTCCTCATCCACATTGACTTTGCCTACACAGGCTTTTCCGTCCAGCTTTTCCGCAACAGCCTCGATGGACGGAGCTATCATACGGCAGGGACCGCACCAGGAGGCCCAGAAATCCACCAGAACGGGGCCGCCGGATATGAAATCATCAAAATTATCTTTTGTAAGAGTGACTATAGCCATTTTAATCTTCCTTTCCGTCATTTTGACTTTTTAAATATTTCACAGCGGAAAACGCCGCAGTCTGTCCCTCGCCTACAGCCTTCGCCGCCTGATACGGAAGTCCGGCGCAGTCGCCGGCCGCGAAAACCCCCGGGATATTTGTCTCTCCGCTTCTGTTTACCTTTATATGCCCGTCCTCAAGCTCCAGTCCGGAGAGCATCACAGCCGGCGCTATTGACCTGCGCAGGATAAAGACGCCGCTGCATTTTATTTCAGTATCTCCCAAAATGGCCGCTTCAACACGTTCTCCGCCTTTTATTATGAGCTTTTCACCCTTAATTGAGGTGATATTTTCCTCATAAACCTTCTCTTTTGAGATATAGGTAACGCCGCAGCCCAAATCGCGCAGGTATTTTGCATCTTCAAGAGCCTCGCCGCTGTCACCGAAAACGCAGACGTCTTTTCCCCTGTAGAGCATCCCGTCGCATACGGCGCAGTAGCTCACTCCCCTGCCCAGATATTCCTTTTCTCCGGGGAATGTCACGCACCTCACAACGCCGGTGGCGATGATTACGGCTTTCGCCATAAGAAATTCCGTCCCAAAGCTTATACCAAACCTGCCGTTTGCAGGGATTATATTAAGCACCTGGCCGTTATAGATGGGCACGCCCATAGCCTGGGCATGGCTGTACAGCTTTTTTATAAGCTCAGGGCCGGATATGCCGTATTCTCCGGGGAAATTATCTATCCGCTCGGCCTTGGAAAGCCCGCTGTTGTCGGCGCTTCCTGATATTATAACAGTCTTTTTATTCATAGCGGCGCAGTTTACTGCCGCCGATATCCCGGCAGGCCCGGAACCTATAACAGTCACATCAGCTTCCACGTTTGGGGTCACAACATCGCCTCCTGTATTTACAGCAGCCGTTTTGGTAATTATATCAGATAAATCAGCCCTTGACAACACAATTCGCCGCGGCTATTATTTGTTTATCATTGGGAATCAGGAGGTCATTGATTTGAAAAAATGGGTCGCTAAATTCAACCTTGGGGACGAGCCCTGGGGCGAGGAAATACGCCTCTCTATCGAAGGCGATGAAATGGGTTTTTCCGCCCAGCCGGAGGACGGCAGTGAGCTTGACATCTGGCCCGCCTACACCGAGGAGGAGGCGCTTGAAAATATGGACGAGTATTTTACGGGCTGGGATACCTATCAGAGACTTGACTAAAATATTGACACGTTTTGACTGTTTTAGTATAATGTTAAATTATCATATTGGTTATACTAACCTGCGAAAGGAATGTCGGCCATGCCTGAAATAACAGAGAAAAATGAAGAAGAGATAAAAAATTTTATACACGGATTTGTCGCCGAGGATATAGCGCAGGGAGGCCAGTATGAGGGAAAGCAGGTGCATACCCGTTTCCCGCCTGAGCCCAACGGCTATCTGCACATCGGCCATTGCAAGGCCCTGTGCATAGATTTCGGCACTGCGGAGAAATTCGGAGGCATCTGCAACCTGCGTATGGATGACACAAATCCCGCCAAGGAGGACGAGGAATATGTCGAGGCCATCAAGGAGGATATCCATTGGCTGGGCTTTGACTGGGACGACAGATTTTTCTACGCCTCCGACTACTTTGACAAGATGTACGAATATGCCGTGGAGCTTATAAAAAAGGGGTTGGCTTACGTCTGCGAGCTTACCCCGGAGGAGTTTAAGGAGTACCGCGGAGATATAAACACTCCGGCCCGCTCTCCCTGGCGGGACAGACCGGTGGAGGAATCCCTCGACCTTTTTACAAGAATGAAAAACGGCGAATTTCCCAGCGGTAAATACACCCTTCGTGCTAAAATCGATTTGGCCTCCGGCAACTTCAATATGCGCGACCCTGTCATCTATCGGATAAATCACGCGCCCCACCACCGTCAGGGCGATAAATGGTGCATCTATCCCATGTATGATTTTGCCCATCCCATAGAGGACGCGCTGGAGGGTATAACCCACTCCCTGTGCTCGCTGGAATTTGAGGATCACCGCCCTCTATATAACTGGGTGGTGGAGCACATATCTGTCCCGTATCACAGGCCAAGGCAGATAGAATTTGCGCGTCTTGGAATAAATTATACCGTTATGTCCAAACGCAAGCTCCGCCGGCTTGTTGAGGAAGGATACGTATCCGGCTGGGACGACCCGCGTATGCCCACCCTCTGCGGCCTGCGCCGCCGCGGGTACACGCCCGAGTCTATCCGCAATTTCTGCGAGCGGATTGGCGTGGCCAAGGCCGCCTCAACTGTGGAATACAGCTTTTTGGAGCACTGCCTGCGGGAGAACCTTAACGACACCGCCGGACGCGTTATGGCCGTGCTCCGCCCGGTAAAGCTCACCATAACGAACTATCCGGAGGGCAAAACCGAGGAATTTGAAATTGAAAACAACCCCAACCATCCGGAGGACGGCGTCAGGAAGATTTCCTTCTCCAGGAATCTCTATGTAGAGCAGGATGATTTCACGGAGACGCCCGTGCCAAAATATAAGCGTCTTACGCCAAATGGCCCTGAATGCCGGCTCAAGGGAGCATATCTTGTCACCTGCACCGGCTGCGTAAAGGATGAAAACGGAAATGTGACTGAGATATTCTGCGAATACGACCCTAATTCCAGAGGCGGAAACCCGTCGGACGGTCGCAAGGTGAAAGGTGCAACGCTCCATTGGGTGGACGCGGACACAGCAGTTGACGCCGAGGTGCGGCTTTACGGCAATCTGTTCTCAGACCCGGACCCGGACGCCGGGGACAAGGATTATATCGGATGCCTCAATCCCAATTCATTGGAGGTGCTCACCGGCTGCAAGCTGGAATCGTCGCTAGCGGGCGCCGGACCCGCGGCGTCATATCAGTTTATGCGCCTTGGATATTTCTGCGCCGACAGCAAAGATTCCTCGCCGGAGCATCTTGTGTTTAACCGTTCTGTCAGCCTTAAGGACAGCTTCAAAGTAAAATAAAATAGTGTATAAAGAAGCCGCATTGGACGCCCAATGCGGCTTCTTTATATTTTTTATCCCTTAAGTTCCTCGGCGCAGCGGGAGTATTTTTCAACCTTTTCCGCGCATTCGGCCTTGCTTTTGCCGCTGGTTAAAATATATATCTTAACCTTTGGCTCAGTCCCGGAAGGACGGACAATAAACGAAGTGCCGTCCTGAAGCTCAAAATACAGCACGTTAGAGCCGCTCATGGGAAGCTTTGACTTCCCTTTCTGGCTGTAATATACGCCGTCGCTGTAATCCCGAAGCCCCTTTACCGCAGTGCCGGCTATATCCTTCGGCGGATTTTTTCTGAGCCCGGCCATAAGCTCCGCCATTTTGGCAAGGCCGTCCACACCGGGCATCATAAGGTTGAGCGTCTTTTCGCTGTAATAGCCGTATTTTTCGTAAAGCTCCTGCATTGCGTCGTAAAGCGTCATGCCTCTGTCGAAATAATACGCCGCCATTTCGGCTATCATCATGCTTGCGGTAACGGCGTCCTTATCCCGGACGTAATTTCCAAGCATATATCCGTAGGACTCCTCATAGGAGAAGATCACCTGGTGCTCCCCTGTCGTCTCGTATTCTTTTATCTTTTCGGCCATGAATTTAAATCCGGTGAATGTCTCCTCCATATATACGCCGTTTTTCTCGCAGACAGCCCGGGCCATCTCAGTGGTCACGATGGTTTTCAGCGCAGCGGCGTTTTTGGGGAGCGTGCCCGCCGCTTTTTTCGCGGTGATGATATAGTCTAAAAGCAGTACGCCCATCTGGTTGCCTGAAATAGTGACATACTCCCCCTCCTTATTTCTCACCATTACGCCAACTCTGTCGGCGTCCGGGTCCGTGCCGATAATAAGGTCGGAGCCGTGCTTTTTGGCAAGCTCTATACCAAGAGCAAAGCCCTCGGGGTTTTCCGGGTTTGGACTTACCACCGTCGGGAAATCCCCGTCTATGACCATCTGCTCCTCCACAGGGATAATATGCTTTATTCCGAGCCTTTTCAGGGCCTCCGGCACCAGCTTATAGCCCGTGCCGTGAAACGGCGTGTAAACGATTTTAAAATCACCGGCGACTTTCTTTACCACATCGCGGTTTATTGCCTGGGACAGCACCTTTTTCAGAAATTTTTCGTCTGTCTCTCTGCCCAACTCGGTTATAATCCCCGCACGCACGGCATCATCATAGTCCATGCGCGTTATGCCGGTGAAAATATCCGTTTCAGCTATGGCCGCCGCCACCGCGGAGGCGTGCTTCGGCGGAAGCTGCGCACCGTCCTCCCAGTACACCTTGTAGCCGTTATATTCTTTGGGATTATGGCTGGCGGTGATATTTATACCCGCTATTGCGCCGTACTCCCTTATTGCAAAGCTCAGCTCAGGCGTAGGGCGCAGATTTTCAAAAAGCCTCACCTTTATGCCGTTTCCCGCCATAACGCAGGCCGCCTCAACAGCAAATTCCCGGCTGTAATTCCGGCAGTCGTGGCATATCACCACGCCCCTCTCAGCGCCGTTATCGCCCTCGTCCAATATCACCCGGGCAAATCCCTGGGTGGCCTGGCGGACCACATATACGTTCATCCTGTTTATGCCCATTCCCAAAACGCCCCGGAGTCCGGCCGTACCGAACTCAAGGGCCGAGTAAAACCGGCTCTCAATATCCTTTTCGTCTATGCCGCTAAGTTCGCTTCTTTCCTTATCACTCAGCGCCTGGCTTTCCATCCATTTCTTATACTCGTCCATATAAGCCATTATTCTTCCTCCAGTTCGTCTGAAATTTCAAATTCACTGTTAATAAGCTGACAGGCTTCCTCGGCCATAGAAGCCGGCACAAGCAAATCCACTCCCGTACCGGACATACCCAGTATGAGCTTTCCAAACTGCCCGTCCAGCGGATAGTGCTCCAACACCGGTATGCCAAACGCCGAAAGCATATTTTTGTGCATAGCTATCTCAAACTGCGAGCCTGTGATATGTTCAAGGAATTTCGGCTCCTCCGGCTCGCCGTTTTCGTCCTTTGGCCACTTATCTGTAAGTTCGCCTGTCTTTTCCCAGCCCCACGACAAATCTGCCATACTAGTCCCTCCAAATTATTTGTGATATTCCGACCCTTCTGAAATTTTAAATCCTCTGTAAAGCTGCTCCAGCAGCATCACCCGAAAAAGGTGGTGGGGAAAGGTCATTCTAGACACAGATACCCTGTACGATGCGGCCTTTTTTACGCTCTCGTGCAGGCCGTAGGAGCCTCCCACCACGAAGCACAGCCTTGACGCGCCGTTTACTGCGGCCTTCTCCAGAAGCCTTGAAAACTCACGGCTTGAATACTCCGCCCCTTCTACGCACATGGCGGCCGCGACGGCGCCTCTGGGTATATTTTTCAAAATTTCCGACGCCTCCTTTAAAAGTGCGGCGTCTATGTCCCCCTGGGACGGCGACTGGGGCAGCCTTGATTCTGCTAATTCCAGTATTTCAAGCTTGCAGAAGGCTTTCAGCCTTTTTTCATATTCGCTTACGGCGGCCTCATAAAATTTTTCTTTCAGCTTTCCCACACAAATGATTTTAATACTAAGCATATCAAATTATGTATCCCGTCCAAAAAAGGCGTCACATGCGACGCCTGTTTTGTTATCCTATTTCCTTTACAGTGTCCTGATTTTCGTCCGGCAGGTATTCGTTGGAGATATCCGCGCCAACGGCCCGGAGCTTCTCGATTATATTTTCATATCCGCGCTCAATATAGTGTACGCCCTCAATATGGGTAACGCCGCTTGCGCACAGACCCGCTATCACAAGTGCCGCGCCCGCTCTCAAATCACAGGCTTTTATCGGAGCGCCGGTGAGTCTGCTCACGCCTTCGATTATGGCTATTTTGCCGTCCACCTGGATATTGGCGCCCATTTTGTTGAGCTCATCCGTATATTTATAACGGCTGTCCCACACGCCCTCGGTTATAATGCTTGTCCCTTTTGCAAGGCAGAGGACTGTAGATATCTGTGGCTGCATATCCGTCGGAAATCCCGGATACGGCAGCGTTTTCACATTCACCTTTTTAAGCTCGCCGGTACGCTCGACAAGAACCGCGTCCTCCATATCCGTTACTGTCACACCCATCTCACGGAGCTTTGCGCTTATGCAGTCAAGATGCTTGGGAATGACGTTTTTTATAAGCACTCTGCCGCCGGTGCCGGCCACCGCTGCCATATAAGTGCCGGCCTCTATCTGGTCGGGAATTATGGAATAGGAGCCTCCCCGCAGCTCTTTTACACCCTGTATTTTAATTATATTTGTACCGGCGCCCCTTATTTTCGCACCCATGGCGTTTAAGAAGTTTGCCAAATCGACGATATGCGGCTCTTTTGCCGCGTTTTCAATAACAGTGCGCCCATCTGCCAGAACAGCGGCAAGCATTATATTTATCGTAGCTCCCACTGATACTACGTCAAGATATATATTCGCGCCGTGTATGCCGTTTTCCCTGGCGTCTGCATAGATAACTCCGCTTTTAAGCTCTATATTTGCGCCCATAGCGGTAAAGCCCTTTATGTGCTGGTCGATGGGCCGCACCCCGCCGAAATTACATCCGCCGGGCAGAGCCACTGTGGCCTTTTTAAAACGCCCCAGCATGGAACCGATAAGATAATAGGATGCCCGTATCTTCCGCATAAGGTCGGAGGTAGCCTCCGCGTGTCTTATGGGGGTGCAGTCGATATCCATTGTGCTGCGATCTACAGTCCTGATTTTTGCGCCCATTTCGGCCAGGATGTCGAGCAGCATGGTCACATCGCTTATCTGCGGTATGTTTTCTATGCGGCAGACACCGTTTACCATAAGAGCGGCGGGAATAATAGCTACCGCAGCGTTTTTCGCGCCGCTCACCTTTATTTCGCCGTTTAACGGTTTACCACCCTTGATAACATATCTTTTCAAAGGTACACCTTCCCGTTTGTTTTTTGGGGGTTTGCGCAGTTTTTTCCAAAAGCGAAAATACACGATTATTAGAAGTATAGCACTTTTTCATAAATAATGCAACTTTTAAGAAGCCATATCCGCAATGGTTTCCAGGACCTTACAGCTACAGGCGTCTATGTAGTATTCACCGCTGTCCGCCGAGATTTTCCACACAGGCGTAAGCTCCCCCATTCCGGCCACCGGAACAGACATATAGTAGCCTGGCTCCGCACTGTATATCTCAGTGCATGATATGTTGTTATCTGTTACATGCCGCAAAAACACCATAAGCACATCGTACCTGCCAAATGCTGCGCTGCCGTCCCCGTCCACCGAAGGAGCTGACGTAAGGCGCTGCCCGCTCACGGAGCGGAGCCGGCCTTCTGAAAACTCAAACGCTGCGGTACAGTTTAGAACATCCAGCCCGCCGCAGACATACTGCACTGTTATTATATCTCCATCCTGCCCTGTTATCCTTGCGTCCGCATCCAGGCTGTCAATTAATTTTTTTACAGTTTTGGCGCAATCTGCCCCATATTTTACCATTTCATCTGATAGGATGTCAATAGTAAATTCTCCGCTTCCCCGGAAAACGGCAATGCCGTTCCTGCTCTCATATCCGAAAATATTTCCGCCGTGGTTTGAAAACTCCACGTCCCCTATAAGCGCCGCAGAAAATTTCTGCTCGCTGTCGCTGTCGCGGCCCATTCTGTAGGGCACCATAGACACATCGTCGGACACATTTTCCATATTAAGCGCTATGCCGTTTTTTCTAAAAACCTCAGTGATGTTGGCCTCAAGGCTGTTTTCCTCGCGGCTGCTCACCAGACGCTCTTTTATTATAAGGCCGATAAATATAATATTGACAAGCAGCAGCACGATTATAACAACTGTTTTTATGCCGGATACCTTCATTGCAGCAATCCCCCACGCCGCCGGTATACGCGGCACAAATAGAAATAAATTTTACATCCCCGCAGGATTGAGAATCATCCACCGTAACGGCCAAAAACCTGTTAAGACGCCCGGATTTTTATGTCGGACATTTCACCTGACTATCCACTCCGGCATCTGCTCCCCATCTGCCGTATCGGAATAAACTATCGCAAGCTCCCCGTCTCCGGCAGCGGCGGCGGCCAGTATTTCCGGCAAAAGCTCCACAGTCCGACCGCTTAAAGTCCAGGAGCCGAAATATAAATAAAGTTCTGATATCTCGCCGCCGTCAATGACGGCGCGGGCCGCCCCGAACTCGCTGCCCGTGATTTCTGAGGAATTAATATAATATTTGAAATTCACAGTATATCCGTTTTCCGACTGGGTAACGCCGGACATGCACACAATGGCATCGCCGCTGTATTTTGCGACAGTGTCATTTACAACGCCGCAGGCCATGTCTATCGCGGCGGTAATGCCTGTTTCGCCGCTTCCGGCCTTGGACCGGCGCAGGATTACAGTGCCGTTATTTATATTAAGACGCAGTGTGTGGTCTGATTCGACAAAAACTATCGTCCCGTCGTTCTCGGTGTATCTGGAATTTACATAAGAGCTGACATCGAAATACTGGAGCACAGCGTCCACATTGCCGCCGTTCTCCTTAAGAGGCGAACTTTTAATTACAGTCTCATAGCCTACGGTCTCCGGCAGCAAAAACTGGTAAAGGTCGCCGTTCCCCAGTATATCCTCAAGCTCAAATCCGAAAACGGCGCTGTTTGGCGTATACTCGCGTATTCTCGCCTGGAGGCTACGGTATATTATAGCGGTATCAGCTCTGTACACCGCCCCTGTGTGTGCGTCCTTTATATACAGCATAACATTGCCGCCCTGGGCCGCGACGCAGAGCCTTCTGGCCGTATATACGGAGATGTCCTCGCTGACCTCCGTCCCCAGCCATGATGAGATCACCGATACATACGCAGGATTTACATAGTCAAAGAAAATACTCTCCCCGGAAAGGGCGGCTTGAAGCTCCGTTTCGCTCACAAGCTCCGGATGCCTTGCCGAGCCGAGAGCCTCGCCGAAAAGGTTGCCTATTTTATCATACATGGCCCGCAGCTCGCTGCTGTTGTATTTTATACCGCAATGTCCCCCATTCTCGTCGGTTATTACGGCATAAAGGGGCAGTACCGCCGTGTGGGTTTCCGGCTCCTCTGTGACCTCAGACGCCAGTTCCCGATGGGAAAACCACTCTATAATATCGGTCACCACCGGCATGGGTACGCCTCCCAGCACTCCGTCCCGGGTGCCGAGAAAAATCGCGCTGGCAGTGAGGCAGACTATAATAATTGTCTTTGCGGCTTCCAGCCGGCGGCGTTTTTCCATAGTCATTGCGTCCTCTTATCCGCCTCGCCGGCGGGCAGTACTATCGTGACAGCGGTGCCTTCGTTCAGTTTGCTCTCCACCTCAATACGCCCGTTGTGCCTTGAAATTATCTCCTGGGCTATGGAGAGGCCGAGACCTGTGCCTCCGGTCTCTCTGGAGCGGGCCTTGTCCACACGGTAAAACCTGTCAAATATCCTGGGGATGTCCTCTTCCGGGATGCCTATGCCGTTATCACGCACGGTTATAAAAACCTCGTCATCCTCCGCCCTGCCGCTTACGGATATTTTCCCGCCCTCGGGGGTGTATTTTATGGAATTTGAGATTATGTTCATTATAACCTGTTCGATCCGGGAACTGTCGCCGTATATTTCAGGAAGCTCGTTTTCTATCTCAAGGCTCATCTCGTGCCCCGACTTCTGGGCGTCAAGGAGCACCGCGTCATAAACGTCCTGTATGGACTGGGTAATATTGAATTTTTTGAAGGATATTTTGATTTTTCCCGCGTCAAATTTTGAAAGCTCCAGAAGATCCTGAACTATCTTTGTCATCCGGTCGCTTTCATTCAGTATGACATGGAGGAAATTTTCCTCCATATCCCGCGGTATATCCTCAGACGCCGTAAGCGTCTCCGCATAGGTGCGTATACTGGTAATGGGGGTCCGCAGCTCATGGGACACGTTTGCCACAAATTCACGCCGCAGCTCCTCCGAGCGGCGCAGCTCCTCAATATTGTTTTCAAGCTGGTCGGCCATGTTGTTGAATGTGTCCGCCAGAACGCCTATCTCGTCTTTTTCCTCCACAGTTATCTTCTTGGAAAAATCTCCTCCGGCCACACGCTCGGCAGCCCTTGTAAGAGCCTGGATCGGTACGACCATTGTTTTCGACAGCATAAAGCATAAAAATACGGCAATAAGAAGCCCTATAAGCAGCGCCTCAAGGATTATAGTTATAAGCTCTCCGCTCAGCTTGCTTACTGACTGCTTGTTATCGCGGATATATATAATATATCCGTGTCCGCCCTTGCCGGCAACTGGGACTGCGATATCCATATAATCCGAATAGAGATTTCCCTCGCTCCCGCTGGAGCCGTTTAACGCGGTGAAAATATTGGGGGTCATATCTACCTGCTCCGCATCCTGATCGGAGCTTAAAATAAGTCTGCCCGTATCCCCGTCCAGGATATAGTAATTCCTGTCCCCGGCGTCTATGCCGAGAAAACCTGAATAGGCCACAAGTATTTCCCGCAGCTTCTGAGCCCCGTCCTCCGATGCGGCTCTCGCCGCCACCTCTGAGGAAAATTCCTCGCCGGAAAAAACGCCCTGCATCTGCTCATAAAATTCATCCAGATAAAAGCGCTGCACCCCCTGGACAAGGAAAGCGCCAACCACCACCATAAGAAGGACTATTATGAGCAGCATTACGACCACAAGCTTAATATGGAGGCTTTTTCCCATAACCACAACCCCTAATCGGCGAAATAATATCCGGCTCCGCGTTTTGTTATTATACATGTGGGAGTTGCCGGGTCATCCTCTATCTTCTCCCTGAGGCGCCTGACGGCAACATCCACCGCTCGAAGGTCGCCCAGATAATCGTACTGCCACACGTCCTGCATAAGCTGCTCCCGGGAAAAAACCTTTCCCGGCTGTGATGCCATAAATTTCAAAAGGTCAAACTCAAGCTGCGTAAGCTCCACAGGCTTATCATTTTTCTTTACCTCTATGCGCTCCGGATCAATGGAAAGGTTTCCGGAAACTATGGCGTTCCTGCCCTTGATGTCGGTGGAAATGCCCTGTATGGAGATGGCGCGGCGGATGTTGGTCTTTACCCGGGCCATTACCTCCCTTATGGAAAAGGGCTTTGTAATATAGTCGTCAGCGCCCAGCTCCAGACCGAATACCTTGTCCGTCTCCTCTTCTCTCGCGGTGAGCATTATTACGGGCGTTGAAAAATTCTGTTTTCTGAATTCCCGGCAAACCTCAAAGCCGTCCATTTTAGGGAGCATGACGTCAAGCAGAATGAGGTCGGGGTTTTCGGCTCTGGCCATCTCAAGGCCGCTGGCCCCGTCATAAGCCGCCAGTGTTGTGTACCCCTCCTTGCGGAGGTTGAATTCAAGTATGTCAACTATATTTTTCTCGTCGTCAACTATCAGTATTTTACCGGCCACAAGACCTCTCCTCCTGTAAATACGCCTTTGCCTTAAGTACCGCAATAACTGTTTTGCCGTCGGCTATCTCATTATTCATTATCATCCCGACCAGCTTATCAACGCTCATTTTTTCCACTTTCAGAAATTCGTCCTCGTCGAGGTGCATTTGGCCGCTGTGAAGGCCCCTGGCCATATAGATATGGAGTATCTCTTCGCAAAAACCGGGAGAAGGATACGTTTCGCCCAGATATATCATCTCGTCGGCCATGTAACCGGTCTCCTCGCTGAGCTCTCTTACAGCGCACTGGAGAGGCTCCTCTCCCTGCTCCATTTTTCCGGCGGGTATTTCAAGAAGCTCCCTGCCGAAGGGATAACGGAACTGGCGGACCATCGTCACATCGCCGTTTTCATCTATCGGTATTATCCCAACTCCGCCGGGGTGCTCAACAACCTCCCTGGGCACCTGCTTCCCGTTAATAAGCTCCGCCTTATCCAGCCGGACGTTTACTATAAGCCCGCTATATACTGTGCTTTTTGAGACACATTTTTCTTTGATTTCCATAATACCACCATCATATTTGCCATACATTTTGTTTTTATTATACACCCTGTACCTGGAAAAATAAAGCGTAAAAAGCGGCAAATTTTCCTTTTAACTTGAGCCAACCTGTGTTATACTGTATTTTAGCCTGATTTGTCCAATGAGAGGGGGCCGGGAAATGCCGAAAAGTCAGGGCGTAAAAGTTGCCGCACAGAACAGAAAGGCCTATCACGATTACTTCATTCTTGAAAAATACGAGGCCGGTATAGAGCTTGCGGGAACGGAGGTAAAATCCATCCGCCAGGGTACCCTGAATTTGAAGGACTCCTTCTGCACTATAAAGGATGGCCAGCTTATCCTCCGCAATATGCACATAAGCCCATATGAGAAAGGCAATATTTTCAATAAGGACCCGATGCGTCCCAGGCGCCTGCTTATGCACAAAAAGGAGATAGCAAAGCTGTCGGGACGGATACAGCAGGACGGACTGACGCTTGTACCGCTGAGCGTTTATTTTAAAAATTCACTTGTAAAAATTGAGCTTGGTCTTGCAAAAGGCAAAAGGCTTCACGACAAGCGGGACGCTATGGCGTCGAGAGACGCCGGCCGCGAAATGGACAGAATAATCAAAGAAAGGAACACAAGAATATGAGTAATCCGATAGTTACCATTGAAATGGAAAACGGCAAAATCATCAAGGCGGAACTCTATCCCGATACAGCTCCAAATACAGTAAACAATTTCATCTCTCTTGCCGGCAAAGGCTTTTATGACGGGCTTATCTTCCACAGGGTCATAGAGGGCTTTATGATACAGGGCGGCGACCCTCTCGGAAAAGGGACCGGCGGCCCCGGCTACTCCATCCGCGGAGAATTTGCCGCAAACGGTTTTAAAAACGATTTAAAGCACAGCCGCGGCGTTCTCTCCATGGCTCGCTCCATGATGCCCGATTCCGCCGGCAGCCAGTTTTTTATTATGCACGCTTCCGCTCCCCATCTGGACGGGCAGTACGCCGCTTTCGGCAAGGTCATTGAGGGCATTGAGGTTGTCGATGAGATAGCCGGCGCCGATGTTGACTTTAACGACAAGCCGCTTAAGGACCAGCGTATGGCTAAAGTTACCGTAGATACCCTCGGCGTCGATTATCCCCAGCCGGAAAAGGTATGAATACCGCTGTAATTACCGGCGCTTCTGCCGGACTTGGCCGTGAGTTTGCGCTTCAGGCGTCAAAAAAGTTCCCGGATATTGAAGAATACTGGGTTATAGCCCGCCGGGCCGACAAACTGGAGGAGCTCAAAACTCTTATGGCCCCTAAAAGTGTCCGTATTTTTCCCCTTGACTTGTGCGACGAAAAGAGTTTTAATATACTCTCCGGTGAGCTTCAGAAGTCAAAGCCGCAGGTATCGCTGCTGATAAATAATTCCGGCTGCGGATATCTCAATAATGTCGGAGACGGTTCTCTGGACGAGCAGCTTCGCATGGTTGACCTTAATCTCCGTGCGCTGACGGCTGTGTCCCATATTGTCATTCCGTATATGATAAACGGCGGCAGAATAATCAACATATCGTCCATCGCCTCCTTCTGCCCAAATCCGCGGATGACTGTCTACAGCGCCGGAAAATCCTATGTATCCGCGTTCAGCCGCGGAATAGGCTACGAGCTAAAGCCCAGGAAAATAACGGTCACAGCCGTCTGCCCAGGGCCTATGGACACTGAGTTTATATACCTCGGAAAAATCAAGGGCGACTCAAAAACCTTTGACACTCTCCCCTACTGCGTGCCTGAGAAGGTCGTGGCGGGTGCGCTAAACGCAGCCGTCAAGGGGCGGGAAGTCTATACGCCGACGGCGTTCTATAAATTTTACAGGTTTTTGGCAAAGATTTTACCCCAGAAGCTTATGATTCATTTTACAACGACTTAATTTACTGATTAACCTACATACGGGCCGCATCCCGGCCCGTTATATGGGGGTGTACCGGTTTCGACGGGGGTGTGGAGGCCGGAATAGCGGGCGGATGCGCCTAACATCCATAAAATGGGCAACTTATAAATTAAAGAACAACGATTCTTTAGAATTAGCGGCTGCTTAACGCCGCTCGCTCCCCCGGAGAGGGCCACGGCTTCGGGCTGAGCGTCACTTAGTGGCGTCCGTGAGTGTGCAAAGCTTTGAGTACACCATGCACAATGAAGCTACCGAATTCTGACGCGTGACGGTTTGCGTCATAATAAGGGAACTGGCTATGCCGAAATAACCGCCTGCGCCCGGAGAAGTTCCTGTTAAAACACTTTCGGACAGGGGTTCAACTCCCCTCACCTCCACCAAAACCATATTACTCAAACCTTTATTGCTATGTCGGCGGTTGTGCCGTGACAATTTGGTTTGGGTGATTTATGATAAAAAGCCAAAGAGTATTTTTTGCTCTTTGGCTCAGAGTATCGAAAAAGTCCGGCATTTTGCCGGGCTTTTCCCATTTTCCATGCTGGAATAGCGGCGGGTGATGCAAGATGCCGGAACGCGGAAAATTTGACTGGATATCGGAGAAAATCGCGGGCGCCGTCGTACGCATCCCCGGAGCAGTGTTTGCAGATGGTGCCCATGCTAGAGCCGATTCAAGCATCAAGAAGGCAGTAAAAGAAAAGATTCCCGTCGCGGCCAGGCGTTATGCCGAGAAACTTATGGAGGAGGTAAACGCAGACCGTGAGGCCCATGGGAAGAAGCCGTTTGCAGAGGATGCCCGGTACACACCAATGTACAGGCGGCTGTACGGGCCGCGAAAAGAGACAATAGAGCGTGTATTTGCGGATGCCAGTGAGCGGCACGGAATGCGATTTTTACATTAAATTATATTTTCACGCACCAGCTTTTAAGGAAAGCCAGCTTTTCCTCCCGACCGGCCTCTGTAGAGGCTGCGCCGCGGCATGCCTCATAAAAGCCCTCGGTGTCCACCCTGACGCCCGCAGTGTCCCAAACAGCCATATAGTCTTTATAAATTATATTGTAAAGCTCCTTTCTTCTGTCCGTTATGTCCAGTGAAAAGAAGTCCCGCGCCGTTATTTTATTGTTGTGGCTGTCCGTGCAGTGGAGGTACGGGCCGGTTATAAAGCGCTCGTCCACCTTGTAGGTGTCGTTGAATATTGGCTTTTCCGTCATCCTTATTTCAAGCTCCGTGCCGTATTCTGAGGCGCACTGGCATAAATCGTAAAACACCTTAAAATAATTGTCGGTAACGTCCTCGTTGCCGTATACAAGGCGGAAAGTCTCGCTCCACGGCGCCACGGTGAGCACCTTTATTTTCAAATCCCTGGAATTTTTGCAGCAGGCACATATGGCTTTCCTGAAGGACACCTTCGCTGTCATAATCAGCCTGTAGCCGGATATCCACAGCTCCTCCGAGGCATTGGGAATTATGGATTCCAGAAGCTCATCCTTATAAAATTGCAGATTTTCTATACCGAAGCTCTTTAAAGTGTTTATGTACTCGTCATTTTTTGACTCCCGGTATTTAAGTACGGAGTCTGATAAAAGGCACAGCGCTGAGGCAATAAGCGACGTGGCCACTGCGATGGAGAGCTCATGGAGCACCCCGTCGCCCGTAAGGAGCCAGGAGGTCAAAAACAGCGCAGTCAAAATTACAAGCAGAGCCAGGAAAATGAAATTTCCCGTCAGCCGGTACTGCTTTATTATCTGCCGCTTTGTCTGGGACGCCGGCGAATAGTGGTAGTAGACCGTGTCTATCCCATCCCCCCGGTCGTCCTTTATCCGGCGGTGCTCAAAAAACCTGTGGGACAGGAGTATGCGGGTGTGGGAGTAATTTGTGGACCACGTGCGGGTAAATATGTGGTATTCTCTGAATTTATTGAGAAGCGTCTCATAAAACTGATTCGTAACGCCCCGGTTCCGGCACATCGGATGGACTATAACTGTGGTGATATACAAATTCGGCAGATATTCCGGCGATATCTCCCGGCAGATATAGTTCCGCTTAAACGACATAAAGCCTATTACCTTCCGCCCCTCAAGCGCCACAAACGCCTCCTGCCGGCTCAGGGCTTCAAAATATTCCTCCGGTATCCGGGACTCCGCCTCCTGCCCCTTTAGGAAGCTCTGGGTGGTGGAATTGCGCTGTGAAAGGGGTGGCACAAACTCGCTGTCGCAGAGGGTAAGCAGTTCCTTTATTCCCGACAGGATGTTTTCTCTTTTTACATGCTTATAGTATTTTATCGTCATATCCGGTCCCCCTCACAGTTTTTGAACAGTCGTTTAATACTCAAATAAAAAGACGACATGCCGAAGCACGCCGTCTTTTGCTGGTACGCCAGAAGGGACTCGAACCCCCGATCTCACGGTTCGTAGCCGTGCACTCTATCCAGCTGAGCTACTGGCGCATACCATTTTTTGAACGCTTCAATATGATATCACAGCTTTTTATAAAAATCAACCTCTATCATAAATTTTCTTCAAATTTTTTCTTCTGTCCCATACATCTTTTATATGATATTATTTCACAACTGGAATTGACTTTTATCCATATAGACCTTAAAATAGAAAATATCGCTATCTGAATCAGTTTAGGGGAATCAAGATGAACGCAAAAGCAAAGATCATATCCGCAGTTCTTGCACTGGCAATCGTATTTACACACAGCGCAGTTCCAATTTCCGCTCTCTGGGAGGATTACCCGGACGGCCAGGGGCACTGGGCGGAGGCCACGCTGAAGCGGGCCGTTGATGACGGCATACTTCAGGGCAGCGGGAACAGCCTCAATCCCGACGGGAACATCACACTGGCCCAGGTTGTGACCATAATAAACCGTGTGCTTAAAACAGACGTCACCTCCGAGACCACGCTTTCAGGCCCATATGAAGCAGACTGGTACTGGGACGACATGCTCAAGGCGCAGGCGCTGGGCCTTATCTCCCCCTCGTCAAAATCTGAAATGACGGCACCGATAACACGTTCCGCAGTGTTTTCGATTTTCGGAGAGGCGTTTCAGTTAAACGCGGCGGAGACAGACTATTCGTCGCTCAAGGGCTTTACCGATTCCGGCCTTCTGACGGGGGCCGCCAAGGACGCCGCCGCGGCTATGGCAGGCAAAGGGATCCTCACCGGCGCCAACGGGTATCTGAATCCCGGCAGTTATATCACCCGGGCTGAATTTGTGACCCTCCTCTACAGGATTTTGGATACATATTCGATTTACGACTGCACCGCAAGGAGCGTCTCTGTAAGCTCTTCCGAAAAGGCCGCTCTCGTGCGCAGCTCCTCCATATCCGGCCTTTACATTAACGGCTCCGTACCTGAGCTCTGCATCGCATCCCTTTCCGGGAACGTCAGCGTGTCTCCATACGCCTCCGTGCCGCTTGTTAAGATTGGCGCCGGCTCGGGAAACGTCTCCGTATCCGGCTCTGTAAAAAATGTTGAGATAACCGGCGGAGGGCGGAATATAACCATATCCGGATATTCAGTAAAATCCGTTAAAATAAGCGGCAGCGGCAACACAGTCAGCATCGCCTCGGGCCTTTCCCTGGACGAGCTTAAAATAACCGGCGGCAATAATACCGTAATTTTAAACGGCAAAACGGCGCTGCTCAGCGTCTCCGGCTCCGAAAACGAAATCTCCGGCTCCGGCTCAGTACAGGAGGCTTCCATAAACACCGCCAGGTGCTCCGTCGCGCTGAAATCCGGCTACGGCGCTTCAAAGCTGGATGGCACCGAAGTAATCCTTTCCGCCCCGGACAAGGTGCCTGCCGGCGGCTCCCTTACAGTCACAGCGAGCTTCGAGACCAACTTATCCGATACGGCTGTCGCCGCCCAGTGGTACAAAAACGGCGAGGCGCTTTACGGATATTCAAACAGTGAATTTATAATTTCCGCCGACGCTTCCTCATCATACACCCCGGAGATAATCTTCACCGAGGATATGGACGAGGAAATAACCGTCGGCCTCTCCCTCACCTATTCCACAAACGGCGAATTCCGGTATATTTACAAAGAGATCACCGTGCCCATAGAAAACTACTCCCAGCAGTATTATTTAAAGCCTGAAATAGACCGGGTTCAAAAACTCGTAAAAACCTACGAATATCCCGCCACTATCCGCACCTCCTGCTCGCTGTACAAAAGCGGCGATCTCTCCGGCTGGATTCAGACGCTGGATCGCGGAACCACCGGCACCTGTATATACAGGAACGGTTTTTACTCCATGAAAATAAGGCTTTCCAACGGCGTTACAGGTTGGGTAAAATATTCAAACGTATCCCTCGGCACAGGAAATTACACACGCTCTGAGGACTATACCGCATCCGATAAGGAGCTGTGGGTAAATTCAATGGGTTATTCCAGCTCCACCAACTACCTGGTCTGGGTAAACCTCGGCTGCCAGAAGGTAAACGTGTTCCAGGGCTCCGAGGGAAACTGGGAGCTTATAAAAACCTTCTCCTGCGCTTCCGGCCGGTCGTCTACCCCCTCCCCAATGGGCACCTTTAAAATAATTTACAAAATGGACAGGTGGAATTTCGGCTCCTACTACTGCGGCCCTGTCACCGGATTTTACGGCGAGTACGCCTTCCATTCATGGCTGCACACGCCCAGCGGCGGCCAGTACGACTACACCATGGGCCGTCCCGCCTCCCACGGCTGCATCCGCATGGAGGACGAGGGCGCGAAATACATGTATTCCCTGCCGTTTAATACCACAGTTGTTGTATTCTGAATTTACAAAGGAGGCACAAAAATGGAACGCACAGACAAGGAAAATTACTATCTGGATATAGCGGAAACTGTTGCAAAACGCTCTACCTGCCTGCGCCGCAAATACGGCGCTATTATCGTCCGGAACGATGAAATAGTGTCCACCGGCTACAACGGCGCTCCGAGGGGCCGCAAAAACTGCTCAGACGTGGGCTTTTGCGTCAGGGACAGCCTGAATATCCCCACGGGGCAGAGATATGAGCTGTGCCGCAGCGTACACGCCGAGGCAAACGCCATAATCTCCGCCGCAAGGAACGAGGTCATCGGCGGCACACTGTATCTCACTGGCCGAAGCAGCAAAACAGGCGAGCTTCTCAGCGACACCACCCCCTGCTTTATGTGCAGGCGGTACATAATAAACGCCGGCATCACAAAGGTAGTCTGCCGCACAGGCGAAAGCAGCTACACCGTCACAAACGTGCGGGACTGGGTATTTAACGACGAATCGCTGGACATCGCCGACGTATAAAAACAGCTAAGGAGAGAGAGAAATGAAATTTATCGGGAAGAACTGGAAAGGCATTCTCGTCTGCCTCTGCATCGCCGTCCCCGGATGGTTTTTCGGAAACCTTGTGCCCGTAGTTGGCGGTCCTGTTTTCGCCATCGTCGTGGGCATGGTCATATCCCTCTTCTGGAAGGATAAAAAGGACGCCCAGACCGGCATCGCCTTTACGTCGAAAAAGATACTGCAATACGCGGTAATTCTGCTGGGCTTTGGACTGAACATCACCAAGGTGCTTGAGGTCGGAAAGCAGTCGCTGCCCATAATTCTGGCCACCGTATTCACTTCCCTCATAATAGCCTTTGTACTGTGCAAGGTGCTGAAAGTCCCGTCAAAAACCGCCACGCTTGTGGGCGTAGGCTCCTCCATCTGCGGAGGCTCTGCCATCGCCGCCACAGCCCCGGTCATCGGCGCGGATGACGAGGAGATTGCACAGTCCATATCGGTAATTTTCCTCTTTAATGTAATAGCCGCCATCATCTTCCCCACTTTGGGCGGCCTTTTGGGCCTTACAAACGAGGGCTTCGGGCTTTTCGCGGGGACTGCCGTAAACGACACCTCCTCCGTCACAGCCGCGGCCTCCTCCTGGGACTCCATACACGGCACCGGCACCGAGGTTTTGGACCGGGCCACTATTGTTAAGCTTACAAGGACTCTGGCCATTATCCCTATTACTGTCGTTCTGGCCCTCTGGCGGACCCGTAAGGAGAAAGCCTCCGGCGGCACAGGCTCCAAGGTCAGCATTAAAAAGGTGTTCCCCATGTTTATACTCTGGTTTGTAGTCGCCTCCCTCTTTACAACGCTTGTCTCCTTCCTGGGCGGCAGGTTTGAGGCTCTGGCGGGCTTTGCCTCGGTGATGAACACCGTTTTCTCTTTCCTTAAAAATTGCAGCAAATTCTTTATTATAATGGCCATGGCGGCCATTGGGCTCAACACAGACATAATAAAGCTTGTAAAAACAGGCGGCAAGCCGATACTCCTAGGCTTCTGCTGCTGGGTAGGCATAACCGGCGTCAGCCTGCTTATGCAGCATGTGCTGGGCATCTGGTAAGAAAGCCTCCCGTCTCGCATACACAAAACATATGATTTGGCCTCCGGCTCTGTGTACAGCAGTGCCGGAGGCTTTCCATTTATCCATATACATCAAAAAACAGCGCGGCGCTAAAAAAACTCTTGACTCTTACGTAACATATGATTGTATGCTGAAGATAATGAGGTGCGCATATGAAAAGATCTATATTTGCAGCGGCATTTTTAACACTGAGCGCCGCGGTTATTTTGGCAATACTGAGCTTTGCAGAAAATATGGACACAGCCCGGCTGTCACAGGGGCTGGAGCTGTCCCCAAGGGGCAGCACGCCGGAGGACGCTCTGATCTATCTCGAGCCGGAATATCCGCATTACGCTGCGGACACCGAATCCGTCTCATTTTTCTTTATCAACAACAGCGACGCCTATGAATCTTACGGATATACCGATACGGTTTTGGAGGTCCGGCTGAACAATGCCTGGTATATAGTCCCGTACAAGCCGGATATAGGTTTCAACCTTCCGCTATTATGGCTTCCAGCCGGCGGAGAAAAGGCAGTCACGCTGCGATTGGATAGCTTTGATTATGATTTTCACGAAGGCGTATACCGTCTTGCAAAAGGCTATGGCGACGATAAGTGGGCCTTCGGCGAGTTTACTCTCGGCAAAGCCAGCGCCGGAAGCGATCTGTGCGCCATAGAAGATCAGAGCACTTCTCCCCGGAAAGCCGCCAAAGACGGTGCGGTAGTGCTTACCCCGGGCCACGAAAAAAACACAGATGAAATCCCTGCTTTTTTCCGCAAGCTGCGCGCCGAAATGCGCTGTACGCTGCGGGTAGTAGAGAATGACGCCGTTACCGATTACATATACAACGGACATGATTTTGAAGTGGTTTTCCGGCGCGGAGAAAATCTGAGCTCCTCCCGCTACAGCTATCTGGCCGCTCGCAGCGGCGAGTTGTGTTTTACTAATTTTGCAGACCCTGACAACCGCCCCTATGAATACTCCAACAGTTGGGATTTTTACAATCTTTCTCAACTGCAAAACGCCCTGTCCCCGGAACAGCAGGCCAATATAAATGAAATCGTGCAGGAGCTGACAAGATTCCGGATAGAAAGCAGCAAGGTTGTTCAGGCTGTAATCTCCGCAGACGGTAAGTATAACGTGGGCATTATGATCCAGCCTGACTTTGATAACACCGGCAATGTATATGTAAGTACTGCCAACATTGGCTCCGCAGTGGACTTTTTTAACATCGACGGCAGCCTGCTGGAGGCGGTATATGTACGCTGGCTTGAGGGCTCCGTTTTCCGGCTTATATTCCGCACGGAACACGGGGACAAATACTATGACTTTGACGGAGATCCGGATAAGCGCCCGCCCGGACCGTGGACCGTGACTCTGGACGCCGCTTCCCTGCCTGACTTTTCGCCCGATTATCAGTAATCACAGCGGACAAAATCACTTTTCAGCAAAGTGCAGCCCGGAAAGCAGCACAAAATTGCCCTTCAAGGGCCAGGATTTTCGCAATGGAATGTAATTTGTCTTTGCCCGCTGCTTTGACGTCAGAAGCGTTACATTCACAGGTAGCAGCGACCAGCAGAGAGCTGCAGAACGGGATTTGCGTAACTGCGAGTACCATAAGGCAAAAAATAAATTAATCTCAATGAGAAACTGCCGAATGAAATTGAAAAAAGACACGTTGAATGTGACCGTTTAAACTGCATTCAGCGTGTCTTT
>CAZBUH010000002.1:0-51811 GCA_964495095.1 uncultured Oscillospiraceae bacterium
CCACCTCGGGCGACACGGGAAAGGCCGCCCTGGAGGGCTTCTGCGACGTGGAGCAGACCAGCATAATCGTGTTCTATCCCCGGGACGGGGTATCGGCCATACAGGAGCTTCAGATGACCACCCAGGCCGGCGCCAATGTTAAGGTCTGCGCCGTGGACGGGAATTTTGACGACGCCCAGACCGGCGTGAAGAAAATATTTTCCGACGAGGCCATAAGGGAGGAGCTGGCGGAAAAGGGGTACTTCCTGTCCTCGGCAAACTCCATAAATTGGGGCAGGCTGCTGCCGCAGACAGTCTATTATATCTCCGCATACTGCGACCTTATAAACAGCGGGACGGTGAAAAACGGGGACAAGGTGAATTTCTGCGTGCCCACCGGGAATTTCGGCGATATCCTGGCCGGCTACTACGCCATGCTTATGGGCCTGCCGGTTGGAAAGCTTATCTGCGCCTCAAATAAAAATGACGTGCTGACGGATTTTATCCGCACCGGCACATACGATAAAAACCGCGCCTTCTACACCACCATATCCCCATCGATGGATATACTTGTATCCAGCAATTTGGAGCGGCTGCTCTTTGACCTTTCAGGCAAGGACGACAGGCTTGTGGCGGGGTATATGGATAAACTGAGCGCCGAGGGCAGATACGCAGTAAACGACGCAATAAAGAGTAAAATTTCCCGGATATTCCGCTGCGGAAGCTGCGACGACGCTGAAACAAAGGCAATAATTAATGATACGTTTAAAAATTTCGGTTATCTTATAGACACCCATACGGCTGTGGCCTACAAGGTCTTAAAGGATTATGTAAGCGCCACCGGGGACGACACAGCTTCGGTGGTGGTGTCCACCGCCAGCCCCTATAAATTCTGCGACAGCGTGCTGGACGCCCTTGGCGACAGCTCTGACGCCGTGGGGCTCGACCTTATAGACAGGCTCTCCCAGGTTACGGGCACAAGCGCGCCGGCGCCGCTTTACATGCTTAAATCAAAATCCCGGCGTTTTGACCAGTGCGTGGAAAAGGAGAAAATGCCCAGGGCGGTGCTGGATTTCCTTAAATAATATGTATACGCGCCGTTCCGGCTGCTGCCGGCAGGGCGGCGCGTACCCGTTACATGGCGGTTTTGGACTCGAAGGTGCCGCAGAAGGTCTCGGCCTTGCGCATGGCGTTATGGGATTCAACGCGTATGCCGTCGGCCTGGCAGCAGTCGTTGGGTCCGTGGTAGCGGCAGTTGGTAACGTCGCACTTTACACCGTCGATTTTATCGCATCCGCATCTTGTATCACTCATGTTGCAAATCTCCTTACAAGTTTAGTTTTCCCTGAATCTTAACCTGCGCCTGAAGGCTCAGGATGCCTGGGGTTTTTATTATTTGCCGGAATCCGGCGTTTATTCCCGGCGGCGGGAAAAGGGATAAGTTCTCCGAAAGGCGGAAAATTTTTGAATCTTTACACAATAGGCGATCTCCATCTCTCCACTTCGGCGGGAAAACCAATGGACGTTTTCGGCCCCAACTGGGAAAATTACATGGAGCGCATAAAAGACGGCTTTTCGGAGCTTACGGCCGAAGATACCTGCGTCATATGCGGCGATTTGAGCTGGGGGATATCCCTGGAGGACTGCCTTGGGGATTTTAAATTTATAGATTCTCTCCCGGGAAAAAAGATAATACTCAAGGGAAATCACGATTACTGGTGGAGCACCGCTTCAAAGGCCAAAAGGTTTTTCGCGGAAAACGGCATCGGCACTATAGATATTTTAAACAACAACTGCTTTTTCTTCGGCGATATGGCCATATGCGGCACAAGGGGCTGGTTTTTTGAGGAGGAGACTCACGGGGAGCACGACAGGAAAATCATGAACCGTGAGGTGCTCCGGCTTGAGGCGTCCCTTAAGGCGGCGGGCGGCTGCCGGGAGAGAATCTGCTTTTTCCACTATCCCCCCAGATACAACAAATATGTATGCCGTGAGATAGTGGAGCTTATGGCGGATTACGGCGTAAAGCGGTGCTATTACGGCCATATACACGGGTACGGACAAAAGCTGGCTGTCCAGGGGCTGGCGGAAGGCGTCGAATACGCCATGGTTTCTGCCGATTATGTAAACTTCAAGCCCGTAAAAGTGATTTAAATAAAAAATTTGCCTGAAAGAATTGCATTTATCGTTATTTTCTGATAGAATATTAAACGCTCATTGTCAGGTATAATGTATTTTCTGCAACCATGGGCAGTAGGAGGAAAATAAAGTGAATGTAAAAAATGCTGAAAAGAAAGAAAAGAACGTAGTTGAGGTAGTCGTTGAGTTCGACGCTGCTGAATTCGACGCGGCTATTAACGACGCCTACAGGAAAAACAAAAACAGCATTGCCATCCCGGGATTCAGGAAAGGCAAGGCTCCCCGGAAAATTATCGAGAACATGTATGGAGCGTCGATATTTTATGAGGATGCCCTGGGCGAACTGTATCCCAAGGGTTACTCTTACGCCGTGGAGCAGGAAAATCTCAGGACTGTTGGCCAGCCTTCCGTAAAGGATATGAACGTTGGTGACGATAAGACTGTCTCCGTCACCTATGCCATCTCCCTCTATCCCGAGGTGACGATGGGAGAGTATAAAGGCGTTTCCGCTGTTAAGCCCTCCACGAGAGTGAACGCCTCCGAGGTGGATAAGGAGATTGAATCCGTCCGCCAGCGCAACGCCCGCATCCAGCCTGCCGAGAGGGCGGCCAAAAAGGACGATATTGCGAATATTGACTTTGAGGGCTTCCTTGACGGCACGCCGTTTGACGGCGGCAAGGGCGAGGGCCAGGACCTCACTCTCGGCTCCGGCATGTTTGTGCCCGGCTTTGAGGAGCAGGTCATCGGCATGAAGGCCGGCGAGGAGAAGGACATAAACGTCACCTTCCCCGAGGATTACACCCCTGAGCTTGCGGGCAAGGCCGTGGTGTTCAAGGTAAAGGTAAACGAGGTCAAGGAAAAGCTCCTTCCCGAGCTGGACGATGAGTTTGCAAAGGACGTGTCGGAGTTTGACACCTTTGACGAGTACAGGGCCAGCGTAAAGGAGAAGCTCTCGGAGAATAAGAAAAACCAGGCCAAAACCGATTTCCAGAAGGCCGTTATGGACAAGGTAATCGACGGTATGCAGTGCGAGGTGCCCGACGCAATGGTGGACGAGCAGATCGACAGCACCATCCAGCAGCATGACTACAATCTGGCGGCCCAGGGCCTCAGCTTCGCCCAGTATCTCAAGATGATGGGCATGGAGATGAGCACGTTCCGCGCCTCCATGCGGGATTCCGCCGAGAAGCAGATAAAGATGGACCTGGCTCTGGAGAAAATCTCCGAGCTTGAGAATATCACTCCTTCCGATGAGGATATCGAGGCTGAGTACAAGAAGATAGCCGAGAGCTACGACATGGACGTGGAGGAGATAAAGAAGGGCATTTCCGTTGAATCCGTGTCTGCGGAGTTAAAGCGCGAGAAGGCTGCCGCTTTGGTGTATGACAGCGCCGTTGAGGAGAAGAAATCCTCCAGGAAAGAGGGAAAGAAAGCGGCGGAGCCTGAAAAAGCCGCTGAGTAACCGGAATAAATTGCGCCGGCGCTGGATAGTATTTGTATATTGTTATTTGGATAAAGGAGACGATTATTAGAATGAGTTTGGTGCCATATGTTGTAGAGCAGACTTCACGCGGAGAGCGGTCCTATGATATTTTTTCACGTCTGCTCAATGACCGTATCGTTATGCTCTCCGAGGAAGTGAATGACACGACGGCCAGCCTTGTAGTGGCTCAGCTGCTGTACCTTGAGGCCCAGGATCCGGATAAGGATATTCAGTTTTACATTAATTCACCGGGCGGCTCAGTTACTGCCGGAATGGCGATTTACGATACGATGCAGTATATTAAGTGCGATGTTTCCACAATATGTATAGGCATGGCGGCCAGCATGGGGGCGTTCCTGCTCTCTTCCGGCGCTAAGGGAAAGCGCCTTGCACTGCCCAACGCCGAAATCATGATCCACCAGCCGTCAGCCGGCACCCAGGGCCAGATCACCGACATGGCCATACACCTCAAGAGGCTGGAAATAATCAAAAAGAGGATGAACACCATCCTCTCCCAGAACACCGGCAAGCCCATCGAGACGGTCACTGCTGACTGCGAGCGGGATAATTTCATGACCGCCGACGAGGCAAAGGCCTACGGCCTTATTGATGAAGTAATTTACAAGAGGTAACGTTTCTTATGCCTAAAAGCGAAGATAAAATGATACGGTGCAGCTTCTGCGGCAAAACGCAGAAGCAGGTGGACCGGCTGATTTCGGGAAACGGCGCGTATATCTGCAACGAGTGCGTGCATCTGTGCATGAGCATACTGGACGACGAATACGGTTACGACGCGCCGGAGAGAAGCCGTGAACGGAATATACCGGAGCGGATTCCCAAGCCTGCGGAGATGAAGAGCATCCTGGATCAGTACATCATAGGCCAGGACAGCGCTAAAATAGCCATGTCCGTTGCCGTGTATAATCACTACAAGAGGATTTTCTATGGCGGGAGCGACGATGTGGAGCTTCAGAAGAGCAACATCCTCATTATCGGCCCCACCGGAAGCGGAAAGACCCTTTTCGCCCAGACGCTTGCGCGGATGCTCCAGGTGCCCTTTGCCATAGCGGACGCTACCACCCTTACGGAGGCGGGCTATGTGGGCGACGATGTGGAAAACATACTCCTGCGGCTTCTCCAGGCGGCGGATTTCGACGTGGAGCTTGCCCAGCAGGGGATAATCTATCTTGACGAGATAGACAAGATAGCCCGGAAAAGCGAGAACACCTCCATAACCCGGGACGTAAGCGGCGAGGGAGTGCAGCAGGCCCTGCTTAAAATTCTGGAGGGCACCGTGGCCAATGTGCCGCCACAGGGCGGGAGAAAGCACCCACATCAGGAGTTTATAAGCATCGACACCTCCAATATCCTGTTTATATGCGGCGGCGCGTTTGACGGGATAGAGAAAATAATCGAAAACAGGCTTGACAAAAAGAGCATGGGCTTCGGCGCCGAGATCCAGAGCAAAAAAGAGCGGAACGTGGGCGAGATAATCAAAAACGTCCAGGCTCACGACCTTATAAAATTCGGCATAATACCGGAACTTGTGGGACGTATGCCCGTTATAACCCCCATAAACTCGCTTACAAGGGAAGATTTGGTGCGAATCCTCAGGGAGCCCAAAAACAGCATAACGCGTCAGTATAAGACCCTTATGGGCTACGACCATATCGATCTGGAGTTTGAGGAGGAGGCGCTGGCGGCCATAGCCGACAAGGCGCTTGAAATGGATATCGGCGCCAGAGGCCTGAGAAGCGTTATCGAGGGAATTATGACCGGGATAATGTTTGACGCTCCCTCTGACACAAAAATAGAACGGATAATAATTACTGACGGATGCGTAAGAAACGGCGAGGAGCCTAAGATAATACACAGGGCAAAACCGGTTATAGATCCGGACAACGTAGAGCACGCATCATAATAAAAAGCCGCACAGCCGTGCGGCTTTTTTTGAAAGGAGCCGGATATATGGAACAGAACGGAGAAAAGACCATGCTTGCGGAGTGTATGCCGATGATGGCCCTCCGCGGGATTTCCGTTTTTCCCAATATGATACTTAATTTTGACGTTGAGCGGAGCATGTCTATGGCGGCTTTGGACGCGGCGTCAAACGGGAATAAGAAAATATTCCTCATCGCCCAGAGGGATATCATGAAGGAGCAGCCCAAGGCTGAGGATCTATATACCGTAGGTACAGTCTGCCTTGTAAAGCAGATGCTGAAGGTCCCGGGAGAGGGCATACGCGTGATAGTGGAGGGCGTCTGCCGGGGAAAGCTTGCGGACGTGCTTTCGGACAGGGAGTATTTCTACACCAGGGTGGCGTCCCTTACGGAGCCGGAGCCGAAGCTCAGCGCTGTAAGGCAGGAGGCGCTGCTGCGCCAGAGCCTAGAGCTTTTCGACCAGTATGCGGAGATGTCCGGCGCAGTGCAGCCAGAAACGGTGCTGAACGTGGCGGCGAAGGACGACATAGGCTACATCGCAGATTATATAACGCAGAATATATTTTTAAAGCACACGGATAAGCAGCTTGTGCTGGAGGAGCTTAATCCCGCAAAACGGCTTAAGCTTGTAAACAGCTTCCTTGCAAGGGAAATAGACGTGCTGCGTGTGGAGCAGGAGCTTCAGTCCAGAATGCAGGAGCAGATGGCAAGAGCCCAGCGGGAGAGTATGCTCAGGGAGCAGATGCGGGCGATACAGTCCGAGCTGGGAGAGGACGATGCCTCGGAGCTTGACGGCTACAGGGAAAAAATATTTTCCCTTAAGCTCTGCCGGGAGACGGAGACGAAGCTTTTAAAGGAGGTAGACCGGCTGGCAAAGCAGCCCTTTGGCTCGTCCGAGGCCTCCGTCATAAGAAATTACCTCGATATCTGCATCGAGCTGCCCTGGAATGTCAGTACGAGGGAGCGCTCCGATATTAAGGAAGCAAGGCGCATACTTGAGCGGGATCACTTCGGCCTTGAAAAGGTAAAGGAGCGGATACTTGAGTTTCTTGCGGTGCGCCGTTTGGCGCCGGACATGAAGGGGACCATACTGTGCCTCGTAGGCCCTCCGGGCGTCGGCAAGACCTCCATAGCCGCCAGCTTGGCAAAAGCCATGGGCAGGAACATGGCCCGGATATCACTGGGCGGCGTCCATGACGAGGCGGAGATACGGGGCCACAGAAAGACTTATATCGGGGCTATGCCCGGCAGGATAATAGACGCCGTAAAGCGCGCAGGCTCCAATAATCCCCTGCTGCTTTTGGACGAGATAGACAAGGTGGGCAGCGACTACAGGGGAGACCCGTCCTCGGCGCTGCTGGAGGCCCTGGATTCGGAGCAGAACTCAACCTTCCGGGATAATTTCCTTGAAATACCCTTTGATTTGAGCAAGGTGATGTTCGTCACTACTGCAAACGGCACGGACACCATTCCTCAGCCTCTGCTGGACAGGATGGAGGTCATCGAGATAACGAGCTACACCGACGAGGAAAAGCTCCAGATTGCAAAGCGCCATCTGCTGCCAAAGCAGAGAAAGCGCCACGGACTCACCGGCAGCACACTGCGCGTGTCGGACAGCGCCCTGCGGGAGATGATAGCCTGCTACACGAAGGAGTCCGGAGTGCGGCAGCTTGAGCGGATGCTCGCCGCCGTCTGCCGCAAGGCCGCGGCCAAAATCGCGGAGGAGGAGCTTGGCAGCGTGAGCGTAAAGCCGGGAAATCTCCAGGATTACCTCGGCGTGAGGAAGTATTCCATAGAAAAGCCTGAGCCGGCCGACCAGGTGGGCGTTGTAAACGGCCTTGCCTGGACACGGGTGGGCGGCGAGATACTTGAAGTCGAAGTAAACGTGGTTGACGGCTCCGGCAAGCTGGAGCTTACGGGAAATCTGGGGGATGTGATGAAGGAGTCCGCCAAAATTGCCGTGTCGTATATAAGAAGCCGCGCATCGTCTCTCGGGATAGACCCCGACTTTTATAAAAATAAGGATATCCATATCCATTTCCCCGAGGGGGCGGTGCCGAAGGACGGCCCGTCGGCGGGCATAACAATGACCGTGGCTATGATATCGGCGCTTACCGGCGCACCGGTGAGGCGCGATATAGCCATGACCGGCGAGGTAACGCTCCGGGGCAGGATACTGCCCATCGGCGGGCTTAAGGAAAAGACCATGGCCGCTCTCCGTTCCGGAATACACAAGGTAATAATCCCCAAGGATAACGAAAAGGACCTGGAGGAGATAGACCAGACGGTGCGGAACGCCCTTAAATTCACCATGACAGACCATGTGGATAAGATACTGAGTGTGGCGCTGGACCTTACAAAGCTGCAGAAGCCACAGCAGATATTCGGTGACGGTATCGAGCACCAGGGGACCGGCAGGGAAATAAGACAGTAATTGGAGAGAAAGATGAACCTTCAAAAGGTGGAATTTATAAAATCCGCTGTTAAGCCCTCTGATTTTATAGCTGACGGACGGCCCCAGATAGTTTTTGCGGGAAAGTCCAATGTGGGCAAATCCTCCGTTATAAATAAGCTGCTCAACAGGAAGAATTTTGCGAGGGTCGGCGCAGCCCCGGGGAAAACAGTGCATATAAACTATTTCCTGGTGGACGGCGCGGCGTATCTTGTGGATTTGCCCGGCTACGGCTACGCCAAAGTCTCCAAGGCCGAGCGGGACAGATGGGGCAGGCTTATGGAGCAGTATTTTGGGCGTCTTGAGCTTATAACCATGGGCGTTATGATAGTGGATGCCCGTCACAGGCCCACGGCTGACGATGTCACAATGGCGGAATGGTTTAAGTACGCCGGCTGTCCGGTGGCAGTTGTGGCAAACAAGATAGACAAAGTAAAAAGCAGCGAAAAAGAAGGAAATCTTGAGCTTATAAAAAAGACCCTGGATTTTCCGGAAAATACGCCTGTAATACCCTTTTCAGCGGAAAAGGGTACGAACCGGGAGCTGCTTGCGGCGGAACTTGAAAGGGCAGTGTCGAATGGCTGAAATATGGCGGAACCTGGACTGGTCGGTTTTGACGGATATGCTTATATCCGTTATACCGGCGCTCCTGTGCATAACGCTCCACGAGCTTTGCCACGGCCTTACAGCGTATAAGCTGGGGGACAGCACCGCAAAGGATGCGGGGCGGCTGACGCTGAATCCCATTAAGCACCTGGATATAGCCGGCCTCGTTATGATGGTTGTCTTTAAATTCGGCTGGGCAAAGCCTGTGCCGGTGGATATGCGTAATTTCCGTCATCCCAAGCGGGATATGGCAATAACGGCGCTGGCGGGGCCTGTGTCGAATTTCCTGCTGGCGGCGGCGGTGCTGTTTATTTACGGGGCGGTTTACCCGTTTTTATATAAATACGGCCCGGGGCAGACCGTTTTGTCCATGCTGTACACCACGGCCTATCTGAGCATAGCCCTGGGAATTTTCAATTTCATACCTATCCCGCCGCTTGACGGCTCAAAGGTGCTGTTTTCGGCCCTTTCGGACAGTGCCTATTATAAGCTCATGCGGTATGAGCGGTACGGTATGCTGTTTTTAATCGTGCTTATAATTGTCGTAAACAGGCTTGGAAACCCGCTGGGTACGGCCGCCGGCTTCGTGATGGACGGATTTTTTAAAATAGCGGAGCTGAGCTTTAGCGCCGTGAGCCATTTTATACGTTAAAGGATGTCGTACTATGGAGGACCCGACCTTCAGACTTGAGGGAGTGGTCAGGACAAGCGACGATATGGAGGACTTTGAGGGGCCGTTGACGCTTATCCTGCAGCTTCTGAGCAAAAATAAAATAGAGATCCAGGATATCAGGATATCCGATATCCTGGATCAGTATCTGGCGTACCTGGACGAGATGAAAAGCATGGATTTGGAGATAGCCAGCGAATTTGTGTCCATGGCCTCCCATCTTGTGTATATCAAGGCCCGTATGCTCCTCCACGAGGGCGACGGCGAGGTAACTGAGCTGGAACAGCTCATCTCATCCCTTGAAAAGCTGCGGAATAAGGATGTGTACGTTAAGCTAAAGGCGGTGCTGGACGAATTTGAGGATATGTCACGCCGGGGCGCGGGATATTTTTCAAAAGGCCCGGAGAGCATAGAGCAGAACAGGGAGTACCGCTACCGGCATGACAAAAACGATCTGCTGGAAGCCATAAACAGCGTGTTCAGGAACAATGATTCCGAGGCCGCCCGAAATCAGAGACCCTTTGTAATGCCAACCAGGATAGTATATCCCGTTTCGGACAAGGCCCAGGAGATAGTGAGCCGGCTGAGGGAATTCGGCGCCCTGCGGGTAAAGAGCCTTTTTGAGACTTGCCGCAGCCGCTCGGAGCTGGTGGCTACTTTCGTAGCCCTGCTGGAGCTGTGCAAATCCGGGGGCGTTATGCTCTCGGGCGAGGGGGACGGCTGCACCGTGAGCAGCACCGGCAAGGCGCCGGAGGAGATTTTCAGCGATTGGGAACAGGAGGCGGAAAATGGAGCTTCATGATATCGAGAGAGCGCTGGAGGGCATACTTTTCGCCGTGGGAGAGCCTGTCAGCGCAGAGCGCATCGCCGCCGTCCTGGGGGTGGATACGGATATAATTTTCGACACCGCCGGAAAGCTGGCCGACGAATACAGCTACGACCGAAGGGGAATAAGAATAGTACGGCTTGATAAATCCCTCCAGATGTGCTCGGCTCCGGAGGTGGCGGACTATGTGCGCCTCTGCATGGAGACGAGAAAGCCGCCCCAGCTCACAAAGCCGGCGCTGGAGGTGCTGGCGGTCATCGCCTATTACCAGCCCACGACCAGGGCCTATATAGAGCAGGTGCGGGGAGTGGACAGCTCATACACCGTTGGCCTCCTGCAGGACAGGGGACTTATAGAGCCCTGCGGCCGTCTGGCCGTGCCGGGCCGGCCTGTGCTCTACAAAACCACGGACGCCTTTCTGCGCACCTTCGGTATATCGTCCCTGGACGAGCTTCCGGAGCTTCCGGATATACTGGAGGACGAGGACGGGCAGCTTAAAATACAGAGCGCTATCGACGCCCTGAAGGCGGAAGCCTCCGGCGGCGGGGGCGCCTCAGAGGAAGTGGAGGCAAAATGACGGCGCTTTGGGTAATCCTCGGGATTTTGGCATTTTTTGCGCTGCTGCTTTTGCTTAGGGTAGGCGTCAGGGCGCAGTACAGCGACCAGGGGCTTTTCCTGTGGGCGAGGGCCGGGCGGCTCCATATCCAGGTATACCCGGTAAAAAAGAAAAAGCGGCGAAAAGAAAAGGGCAAAGAGGGAAAAGCAAAAAAGAAAAAGGGAAAAGAGCCGGAGACGGAAGAGAGCAAAAAGGGCGGAAACGTGTCCTTTTTTATCAGCATTATCCGGGATATACTGGACGTGCTGGGCCGCTTCCGCAAAAGGATTAAAATTGACGAGCTGACCGTCTGGTACATGTCTGCGTCGGAGGACCCCTCCTCTGCGGCCATATGCTTCGGGGCGGCCTCGGCGGGCATGGGGCTTGTGACCGGCATACTGGAAAATAATTTCAAAATAAAAAAGCGGGATTTCCGCACGGCGGTGAATTTTGAAGAAAAAGAGCCCTGGGTTTACGTGAAGGCTGAATTTTCTCTGGCTGTATGGGAAATACTTTACATTATACTGAAACCGGGGTATAATATCCTAAAAAAATATCAAATGAGCAAAGCGTCAAGGTAATTTGAGATGTTGACTTGAAAGGTGGAGTCATTATGGAAAAGCATCCTATCGGAGACCTTATGGAGACCACTATGAGCAAAATACGCGAGATGGTGGATGTGAATACCGTTATCGGCCAGCCCATCACTACGGCTGACGGTATAACAATTATCCCTGTGTCGAAGGTGAGCTTTGGCTTTGCCTCCGGCGGCTCGGATTTTGCCACTAAAAACCAGCAGCCCAGCCAGAATAACGCTTTCGGCGGCGGCAGCGGCGCGGGTGTGAATATTGCCCCGGTGGCGTTTCTCGTGGTTAAGGACGGCAATGTCCGGGTCATGAATATAGCGCCTCCAGCCACGACTACAGTGGACAGAATCGTGGAGATGGCGCCCGACCTTGTTGATAAGGTCTCGGACGTTGTGGACAGGATGAAATCCAAGAACAGCGGCGAGGAAGAGTAATAAAAACTAAAACAGTGTAAATAATAAGCACTACCTTGCAAGCGTAAAAGGTGGTGCTTATTTGTGAAAAAAGGTAGAAAGCTGGCCCTGCTTCCGGCGCTGGCATTGCTGCTCTGTCTGCTGCCGGCAGAGGCCGGGGCCGTACATGTCTCTGCCCAGTCCGCCATTGTGATAGAGTGCGGTACGGGGGAGGCGCTTTTTGAGGAAAACGCCCATGAGAGGCTTCCGATGGCCAGTACGACGAAAATAATGACGGCTCTTGCGGTGCTGGAAAATTGCAGCCTGGACGAAAAGGTGACTGTAAAAAAGGAGTACACAAATGTGGAGGGCTCGTCCATGTATCTTCAGGAGGGCGAGGTCCTTACGGTGGAGGAGCTTTTATACGGCCTTATGCTGTCCTCCGGAAATGACGCGGCCACGGCCCTGGCCTGCTGCATCGCCGGGGACGAAGCTTCATTTGCGGAGCTTATGAATGAAAAGGCCGGGCAGCTCGGCCTTGCCGATACACATTTTGAAAATCCCCACGGCCTCAGCGCGGAGGGCCACTATTCCACGGCCGCTGATATGGCGCGGCTGACCGCTTACGCCATGGAGAATGAGGATTTTGTGAAAATAGTCTCCGCCAAAACCAGGACCATAGGGGCGCGGTCACTAAAAAACCACAATAAGCTCCTGTGGATGTACGAGGGCATAATTGGCGTCAAGACCGGCTATACCAAGGACTCCGGCAGATGCCTCGTATCCTGCGCGGAGCGGAACGGAATGCGCCTTGTGTGCGTGACGCTGAACGACAGGAACGATTGGGACGACCATATGGCCATGTACGACGAGGGATTTACGAATTACCACTATGTGGATTTGGGCGGCGAAGGCGTAAGGGAGCTTCAGGTGGTGTCCGGAGAAAAAGCCAGCGTTATGACGGCCCGGGCTTTTGAGTTCGGCTTTCTCGCCGGCGCCGAGGACGTGGTGGAGATAAAGACGGAGCTGCCGGAATTTTTGTACGCGCCTGTTTCAAAGGGCAGCAATGTGGGAAAAATAACAGTTACGGTAAACGGCCAAATTAAAAAAGAGGTGCCGATAGTCTGCTCCGAGAGCGTGGCGCTCGACAGCAGCGTGCCGCTTACTCTCCGGGAAAAAATCATACGGGGATGGCGCATGGCGAATAAATACGGCTACAAGGGCAGTGTTGGGATATACGGCCCCTGAAAGAGCGGGTGATTTAAGTGGAGGAAAGGCTCCAGAAGATAATTTCGGCCCACGGGGCGGCCTCAAGGCGGAGGGCTGAGGAGCTTATAGCGGCAGGGCGCGTAACGGTAAACGGCGCCGCCGCAGTCCTGGGCTCCAGGGCAGACCCGGAGCGGGACGACATAAGGATAGACGGCCTGCCCCTGCGGCAGAAGGACAGGCCGGTGTATATTGCCCTGAATAAGCCCCGGGGCTGCGTTACCACCATGAACGACGACAGGGGCAGGCCCACGGTGGCGGAGCTTGTCTCCGGCCTGGGCGTCCGGGTGTATCCCGTGGGCAGGCTGGACATGGACTCGGAGGGACTTCTTATAATGACAAACGACGGGGATTTCGCAAACAGGGCGGCCCACCCCGGCGGCGAGACCTCAAAAACATATATCGTCACTGTGACCGGGACCGACATCCCTGCCTCGGCGGAAAAAATGTCGCAGCCGATGGATATTGACGGTTACATAATACGCCGCGCCCAGGTGGAGGTACTCTCCGACGCCGGCGGTTCAGGCAAGCTGTCCGTCAGGATACACGAGGGGCGGAACAGGCAGGTGCGTAAGATGTGCGGCAAATGCGGGCTGGCGGTAAAGCGGCTGGTGCGCGTCACTGAGGGCGGGGTCCAACTGGGGGACCTTCAGCCCGGGCAGTGGAGATACCTTACGGCGGAGGAAATAAATAGCATTTAATTGCTGAAAAGTGCAGGAAAGTTCCGGGAAGGATGCAGAATAAAATTAAAAAGGTTGATTTTTGTCAAAAATAATGTATGATAAGAAATATATGATTCAAAAAAGCTGGATTGGAAGTGTAAACTGTGGACAGAGATATTTTGTCTATTATTGAAGAAGCCTCGAACGGTTTCTCCAAGGGGCAGCGCAGCATAGCCAAATATATAATCGAAAATTACGATAAGGCGGCGTTCATGACTGCCAGCAAGCTTGGAGAGACCGTGGGGGTCAGCGAATCCACCGTGGTGCGCTTTGCATCGGAGCTGGGGTACGACGGCTATCCCTCCATGCGCAAGGCCCTTCAGGAGATGGTGCGCAACTGCCTTACATCCGTGCAGCGCATAGAGGTTTCAAAGGACATTATGCGGGACCGGGACGTGCTGACGGCGGTTTTGAGCTCGGATATAGAGAAGATAAATATAACTCTTGAGGAGACGGACAGGGAGCAGTTCGCCGCTGCGGTGGAGTCCATGATAAGCGCTGAGAACATATACATAGTGGGCCTGCGCAGCGCGGCGTCACTGGCAAATTTCATGGGATTTTACCTTAATATGATATCCGACAATATAAGGATAGTGAACGAAAGCTCCTCAAGCGAGATATTCGAGCGGCTCCTGCGCGTGACGGAAAAGGACGCCTTTATCGCCATAAGCTTCCCGAGGTACTCCCAGAGGACCATCAAGGCTATGAAATACGTAAGCGACGTGGGGGCGAAGATAATCGCCATAACCGACAGCGAATCCTCGCCGGTGGCCCAGCTTGCCGATATAAGCCTTCTGGCCAGAAGCGACATGGTCTCGTTTGTGGACTCCCTTGTGGCGCCCATGAGCCTTATAAACGCACTGGTGGTGGCCTTCGGCATGAAGAAGGAAAATGAGATGTTCTCCAATTTTGAAAAGCTGGAGAAGATATGGGCCGATTACGAGGTATACGAAAAAATTGAAGAGTGATGTAGTCGTCATAGGCGGCGGCGCGGCCGGAATGTTCGCCGCGGGCACCGCTGCCTGCCGGGGTGCGGACGTTATCCTTTTGGAGCCAAACGATATGCTTGGCAAAAAGCTCCGCATAACCGGCAAGGGCCGCTGCAATGTCACAAATAACTGCTCTGAAAAGGACGTTATAGCGAATATCCCGGGCAACGGGAAATTCCTCTACAGCGCCCTTTACGGCTTTGGTCCGGCGGACGTTATGGCCTTTTTTGAAAGCCGGGGAGTGCCCCTTAAAACGGAGCGGGGGAATCGGGTGTTCCCGGTCTCCGACAGCGCCGCCGATATTGTAAACGCCCTCCGGGGCTATCTCAAAAGCTCCGGCGTGCGGGTAAAAAAGGCGAGAGCCGCCGGGATCGCGGGAGACGGCGCCGTTTCCGGGGTGAAAACAGCCTCCGGGGAGATAATCCATTGCTCCGGCGCCATACTGTGTACGGGCGGCGCCTCATATCCGCTCACAGGCTCCACAGGAGACGGCTACAGAATGGCGGAAAAGCTGGGGCACCGCATAATAAGCCCAAAGCCATCCCTTGTGCCCCTGGAGACATATGGGGACGAGTGCGGCAGAATGCAGGGCCTGTCCCTGAGAAACGTACGGCTTACGGTGCTCACCTCCCGGGGCAGGACGGTATACCGGGAGCAGGGGGAGCTTCTTTTCACCCATTTTGGCCTTTCGGGGCCGTTGGTGCTGTCGGCCAGCGCCCATATGCGGGACTTTGAAAATGAAAAATACCGCTGCGAGATAGATTTAAAGCCCGCGCTGGACGAAAAAAAGCTGGACGCCCGGATACTGCGGGACTTTGAAAAGTTTTCAAACCGGGATTTCAGAAACGCTCTGGACGAGCTTGAGAGCCGCCTTATGATACCTGTGCTTGTGGAAAAGTCCGGCATACCGCCGGAGACGAAGGTGCACTCGGTAACAAAGGAGCAGCGGAGAAGGCTGCTGGAGCTTTTTAAGGCGTTCCCGATAGATATAAAAGGGCCGAGGCCCATAAAAGAGGCGATAATAACCGCCGGCGGCGTGGATGTAAAGGAGATAAACCCATCTACTATGGAGTCGAAGCTTTTCCCGGGCCTGTATTTTGCCGGGGAAATAATCGACACGGACGCCTACACCGGCGGCTTTAATTTGCAGATTGCCTGGTCCACTGCCTACGCGGCGGCGACGCATATTAATTTCTGAGGAAGTTTTGGAATGGTAAGAATCGCTATAGACGGCCCGGCGGGGTCGGGAAAAAGCACGCTTGCGAGAATGGCTGCAAAGCACTTCGGCTGCATCTATGTGGACACCGGGGCGATATACCGCTCCGTGGGCCTGTACGCCTGCCGGAGAGGAGCGGATATGGGAGACGCCGGGACGGTAACGGCGCTGCTGCCGGAGATTAATATTGAGCTTACCCACGGTGAGGACGGGGAGCAGCGGATGATATTAAACGGCGAGGACGTGTCAGAGGATATACGCCTGCCGGAGATATCCGCGTGGGCCTCCGCCGTGTCGGCAATACCGGAGGTAAGGACATTTTTGCTCCAGATGCAGCGGGAGCTTGCCCAAACCCAGAGCGTAATAATGGACGGCCGCGACATCGGCACCGTGGTGCTGCCCGAGGCGGAGGTAAAAATATTCCTGACGGCGGACCCTCAAAAAAGGGCGGAGCGCCGTTATAAGGAGCTTCTGGCGAAGGGGATGGACGTCACCTTAGAGCAGGTCATGAGCGATATGACCCGGCGGGACGCAAATGACGCCGGCCGGAAAACGGCGCCCCTTAAAAGGGCTCAGGACGCCGTGCTGGCGGACACGTCAGAGCTTGATCTTGAGGAGAGCTTTCAGCTTATAAAGGACATAATCGATGAAAAGCTCCGGGAGGTGCGCCATGAAGGTTAAATTGAAAAGCCGCCTGTACTCCATAGCCTATTACCCGGTGGCGTTTATACTGCGGCTGATATTCTGGCTGAAAATATCAGGCCGGGAGAATATACCCGAGGGCGGGGCCGTTTTCTGCGCACGCCACTCAAAATATCTGGACCCGGTGCTGCTGGCGATTTCCGTTGGGTATAAAAACCAGGTGCATTTCATGGCGAAAAAGGAGCTTTTTGAAAAGCCGTTTTTAGGCGGGCTTCTAAGGGCGCTGGGAGTTTTCAGCGTGGACAGGAGCATATCCGATATAAATTCCATAAAAAAGGCTTTCGCCTATTTAAAGGGCGGCCAGAAGGTGGGCATATACCCGGAGGGCCGGAGAATAAGCCAGGACGACGCCTCGGCGGCCAGAAGCGGAGCTGTTAAAATAGCGGAAAAGGCCAGAGTGCCGATAGTGCCGGTCTACATGCCGAGAAAGCACAAGCCCTTCCGCCGGATACCGGTGGTGATTGGCGAGCCGTATTACGTAAATCCAGAAAGGGAGAAGCTGACGTCCGACGGATATAAGCGTCTGGCGGAGGAGCTTATGGAGCATATATATTCCCTTAAACCGGAGGGCATAAAGGAATGAAGGTGACATTGGCAAAGACAGCGGGCTTCTGCTTCGGCGTAAGCAGGGCCGTGAAGCTGGCGGAGCAGGCCGCAGAAGCGGGCCCCTGCTGCACGCTTGGGCCGCTTATACACAATAAAAGCGTCACCGATATGCTGGCATCAAAGGGAGTAAGAGAGATAGAGGATGTCTCCCAGGTGTGCGGCGGGACGGTAGTGATACGCTCCCACGGAATCGGCCGGGCGGAGCGGGAGCGGCTGGAGGCCGCCGGAGCTGAGATAATAGACGCCACCTGCCCTGACGTGGCCAAAATACATAAAATCGTATCCCGGGAGTCCGACGAGGGGCGGCAGGTGGTGATAATCGGCCAGAGGAACCATCCGGAGGTGCTGGCCATATGCGGATGGTGCCGTGACCCGATAGTTTTTGAGACGGCGGCCGAGGTTGGTGAATGGCTGAAAAAGGCAGAAAACCGCGAAAAGCTTCTGTCAGTAGTGTCTCAGACCACCGGAAAACGTGACAATTTTGAACTAAGTGTGAATTTAATAAAAAAAGAGTGTACAAACAGCAAAATATTTGATACAATATGTAATACTACGTTCAATAGGCAAAAGGAAGCTGCGAAACTGGCATCTGAAAATGACGCGATGATTGTTATCGGAGGGGCACACAGCGCAAACAGCCGCCATCTTGCGGACATCTGCAGGCAGTACTGCGGCAAGGTGCTTTTTGTCGAGACTGCGGACGGGCTCAAGCCGTGGGAATTTGACGGAGTGGATACCGTGGGTATCACTGCGGGGGCGTCAACGCCTGCGTGGATAATAAAGGAGGTCTACAATAAGATGAGCGAAGAGGTCATTACCATGGAAGGAACGGAGTCCTTCGAAGAGCTGCTTGAAAAATCTATTAAAACTTTACATACAGGAGAGAAGGTAACAGGCGTCGTAGCGGCCATAACGCCGACTGAGATATCTGTTGATCTGGGAACAAAGCAGTCCGGATACATACCCGTGTCCGAGCTTTCCGACGATCCTCTTGTCAAGGCGGAGGATATAGTTAAGGTCGGCGATGAAATCGAAACATATGTCATGCGCGTAAACGATGTTGAGGGCACTGTGATGCTCTCCAAAAAGCGTCTTGATTCAGCTAAAAACTGGGAGCTTATCATGGCCGCCAAGGACGATAAGACCGTTATGGAAGGCATTGTGCTTGAGGACAACAGGGGCGGAGTCGTCGTCTCCGTAAAGGGCGTAAGGGTGTTTGTGCCTGCCTCCCAGACAGGGCTTCCCAAGGATGCGCCCATGTCCGATTTGGTAAAGAGCACAGTCCGTCTGTGTATTACCGAGGTAAACCAGTCCAGGAAGAGAGTGGTAGGCTCCATTAGGGCGGCCGCCTATGAGGAGAGAAAAGAGAAGGCCGAGAAGGTCTGGAACGAGATCGAAGAGGGAAAGAGGTACAAGGGCGTTGTAAAGTCCCTCACCTCCTACGGTGCGTTTGTGGATATCGGCGGCGTGGACGGCATGGTGCATGTCTCCGAGCTGAGCTGGCTCAGAATCAGACAGCCCTCCGACGTTGTAAAGGTCGGCGATGAGATAGAAGTATATGTCATCTCCTTTGATAAAGAGAAGAGAAAAATTTCACTTGGCTACAAGGACCCGGAGGCCAACCCCTGGGTGAAGTTTACCTCTGCCTATTCCGTCGGCGACGTTGTGGCGGTCAAGGTGGTAAAGCTGATGCAGTTCGGCGCCTTTGCCGAGATCCTGCCCGGAGTTGACGGCCTTATCCACATTTCCCAGATCGCAAACCGCAGGATAGGAAAGCCCGACGAGGTGCTTAGCGAGGGAGAAACCGTGACTGCCAAGATTACCGCTATCGAAGAGGCCGAGCACAAAGTATCGCTCAGCATCCGCGCTCTCTCCGAGGCTCCCGCGCCGGAGCCTGCCCAGGAGCCGGAGGAGCCCCCGGCGTCCGATGAGTCCCAGGCGTCCGATGAGCCCAGCGTTGTATACGATACCGATCATCCCACAGAGGTCCACGAGGACGCTGAATAACAACTGAAAATTCCGTCCGGAGCCGCCCATATTGGCGGCTCCGGTATTTTTTTGCCCGAAAAACGCCGTATCGCTTGCTATTTTGGCTCAAAAGGGTCTATAATAATTACGGTAATACTTATAAAAAAGGAGTTGAGCGGCCGTATGTACAAGGTGGGAGACAAGATCGCCCATCCCCTGCACGGTGCGGGGACGGTAGACAGCATTGTGGAGCGGGAAATACAGGGCAAAGTGAAGCGCTATTATACGGTGAATATGCCCAGCAGCGGCATGGTAGTTATGATACCGACCGATACCAGCGACCTTATAGGCGTGCGGCCGATAGTGGAGCCGGAGGAGGCAGACGCGGTGATAGCGTCCCTGTCCGAGAAAAGCGTGGAAATGACGTCAAACTGGAATAAGCGCTACCGGGAGAATATGCTGAAGCTAAAAAGCGGGGACCTGAGAAAAGTTGCCTCCGTGGTAAAGGAGCTTTACAGGCGGGATAAGGAAAAGGGACTCTCCACCGGCGAGAGGAAAATGCTCCACTCAGCCAGGGAGATACTGCTTTCCGAGCTTGTGCTGGCTCAGGATACAAGCTATGAAGAGGCGGAGGCAAAGCTCAATTCGGCGCTGGCCTGATGGGAGAAAAGTATGGGAATTATCGGTAAGCTTTTAAAACATAGCTGCTCCGCTGTGGTGGCCGCCGCAGGAAGCTCCGCGCGCATGGAGGGCGTAAACAAGCTCACAGCGGAGCTGTGCGGCGTGCCGGTGCTTATACATACCCTCCGGGCGCTGGATGAGTGCCCGGAAATAAGCGAAATAATAGTCGTTACACGGGAGAGCGATATCCAGGAGATCGCCGGAATGTGCAGCGAATACGGCGTAAAAAAGGTCGCCAAGGTGATAAAGGGCGGGGCGACCAGAATGGAGTCCGTGTATGCCGGCGTACTGGAGACCTCGAAAAAATCTGCGTTTATCGCAATTCACGACGGGGCGCGGCCCCTCGCGTCGCCTGGGCTTATCTCCAGGACGATACACAGCGCCATGAATTTCGGCGCGGCAATAGCCGCCGTGCCGGTAAAGGACACTGTAAAAATCGTGGATAATTTCACCGTTTCCGCCACTCCGGACAGGGAGACGCTCTATTCCGCTCAGACGCCGCAGGTCTTTAAAGCCGAGATAATTAAGCCGGCGCTTCAAAACGCGGTGGATAAAAAGCTCAGCGTAACCGACGACTGCGCCGCAGCGGAGGCCATGGGAGTAAATGTGCATATTTCCAAGGGCGACTACAGGAATATCAAGATTACAACTCCTGAGGACATAGCTGCTGCGGAGGCGATTTTGAAGGGGGAGTCCGGAATGGCCGCTGATATGCGGATAGGCCACGGGTACGATGTGCACCGGCTCACAGAGGGCAGAAAGCTTATTCTGGGCGGTGTGGAAATACCTTATGAAAAGGGCCTTCTGGGCCACTCCGACGCGGACGTGCTTATCCACGCCCTTATGGACGCTATGCTGGGGGCCGCCGCGCTGGGCGATATAGGCCGCCATTTTCCTGACACCGACGAAAAATACAGCGGCATAAGCAGTGTGGTGCTTCTGCGGGAGGTGTCGGGGCTTGTGGCGGAAAAGGGCTACAGCCTTGGAAACGCCGATGTGACAGTGATAGCCCAGCGGCCAAAGCTGGCGGGCTATATAGAGGATATGAGGAAAAATATATCCGAGGCGTTGGGAGTAAGCCCTGAAAAGATAAATATAAAGGCCACCACGGAGGAAAAACTGGGATTTACCGGCGAAGGGCTGGGGATTGCCGCCCACGCCGTGGCCATGCTCTGCAAAAAGTGAACTGCTCGGTCCTGGGACCTGGGCGCTAAAACTGAATATACGCCATTTTTCACCACGGGCAATGCTTCTCCTCTCGGCATAATATGGAATGACCGGCAAAGCCGGCGCTACGCTGAGAGGAGAATTTTTTGTGACTAATTATCTGATAATCTGCCGGTCCCTTACCCAGGCTCAAAGAAGCGCCAAGGCGCTGGAACGCGCCGGGATAACGGCAGTTGTAATAAAAACTCCGAGGGATATTGCAACCGACGGCTGCGGCTACTGCGTGAAGGTGTCGGAAAAGCGCCTGAGCCACGCGCTCACCGTGCTGAAGGACGCCGGGCTGGGTGTAAACAAGGTGTATGTCCAGAGCGGGGATGGGTACAGCTCGGAGGTGTCGGTGTGATATATTTGGATAACGCTGCCACCACTTTCAGAAAACCGGCTTCGGTCAGGCGCGGTATGCAGCGGGCGATGCGCTCCATGAGCAGCCCGGGCAGGGGCGGATATCCCCAGGCGATGCTGGCGGCGGAAACGGCTTACGAATGCCGTGACGCTGCGGCCAGACTGTTCAATGTGGCGGAGCTGGAGACGGTTACGTTTACGATGAACGCCACCCACGGGCTGAATATAGCCGTAAAGAGCCTGGCGGGCCCGGGAAGCCAGGTTGTCATATCAGGTTACGAGCACAACTCTGTGCTGCGTCCCCTGAAGGCTATGGGCGCCAGAATAAAGGTGGCGTCCTCAGAGCTTTTTGAGCCGGAGATGGCCGTACACGCCTTTGACAGCGCCATAACCGATAAAACAGAGCTGGTGGTGTGCAACCACATGTCAAACGTGTTCGGCTATATCCTGCCCGCTGAGAGGATAGCGGCCATGTGCGCCCAGCGGGGGATACCGTTTATTCTTGACGCGTCCCAATCCGCAGGAGCGCTGGATATCGACGCCGCTGCACTTCGGGCGGCATTTATTGCGATGCCGGGCCACAAGGGCCTTTACGGCCCACAGGGCACAGGCATCCTGATATGCGGAGTTATGCCGAAGCCTCTTATGGAGGGCGGCACCGGCAGCAACTCCATCTCCCCGGAGATGCCCTCATTCCTGCCCGACAGGCTGGAGGCCGGGACGAACAATATGCCCGGGGTCACGGGGCTGCTCACCGGAATCAACTATGTACTGCGCAGAAAGCCGGGAAATATCCTGAAAAAAGAGAAGGAGCTTATTTCAGAGGCCGGGGCGGGGCTTGAGTCCATACCGGGCGTCAAGGCGTATTTTTCAAAGCATGCCTTCAGCCAGGGGGGAGTAGTGTCCTTTAACCTGCGAGGCATGGGCTGCGAGGAGGCCGCAGAGGCGCTGGCCGAGAGGGGCATAGCCGTCCGGTCCGGGCTCCACTGTTCGCCTCTTGCCCACAGCACCGCGGGGACGCTGGAGACCGGCACGGTCCGGGCCAGCGTGTCGGATTTCAATACAAAGCGTGATATTGCGCTGTTTTTGAACGCGGTGGAGGATATTGCCGCGAAAAACCGGAAATAATCTGAGATTAAAAGAAGTATGAATTATTTATAAAGTTTCCCCGTATTTATTGCCAATTCCCGCGATTTATTATATACTAAAGGCTGCGGGAATTGTTTTTCCCCGGAGAGGATGGTGACCAGGTGGATGCCGTAAGGAATATTATCGGCGTTATATGGAGCTACCGCTATTCAATAGAGCTTACGGATGTTATAGACGTAGCGGTAGTTGCATTTCTTATATATAAGCTCCTGAGGTTTGTGAGAAAAACCAACCTCATGACGATATTGAAGGGAATTGCTATCCTTATTATAGCGCTGTGGTTATCGAGCCTTCTGCAGCTCAATGTGATAAACTTTATCCTGGGCAAGACTATGGAGCTGGGCATCCTGGCTCTGGTAATCCTGTTCCAGCCGGAGCTGAGGCGTATGCTGGAGCAGTTCGGCAGCAATTTCACAGGCTGGTTTTCGATGCGGAAGCTCAGCCAGACTGAAATGGAGACGGCCATAGCCCAGACGGTTTTCGCCTGCGAGGCCATGTCAAAGACAAAGACCGGCGCGCTTATAGTTTTTGAGCGCACCGTCAGCCTGGACGACAGCCTGAAAACCGGTACGCTGCTGGATGCGGAGCCTACAGCGGAGCTTCTGAAGAATATTTTCTACCCAAAGGCCCCCCTTCACGACGGCGCCGTTATAATGCGCAAGGGCAGGGTTACCGGGGCCGGCTGTATGCTGCCGCTTACCAATAACTCCAATTTGAGCCGGGACCTGGGCATGCGCCACAGGGCCGGAATAGGCGTGAGCGAGCGGTCGGACGCGGTGGTGGCGATAGTCTCTGAGGAGACGGGGGCCATTTCCGTGGCCGTAGGCGGTATGTTAAAGCGGCATCTGTCTACCGATACCTTCGAGCAGATTCTGAGGAATGAGCTTATCGCCGAGGCGGAGCAGAAACGCAGGATACCTTTGGGATTTAAGGGGAAAAAGAATGAAAAGCAGTAAGATGGCAGAGATTTTCGGCAGCCGCGCATCCTGCTTTATAGTGGCCGTGATAGCCTCTGTAGGGCTCTGGGCCTATGTGGCCTATGCTGAGAATCCGGACTTTACAACGACAATAAGCGGGATACCTGTGGAGCTTACAGGCGAGGAGGACCTCACCTCAAATAACCTGATAGTTACAAAGGTGAGCCGCGATGAGGTCTCTGTGAGGTTTTCGGGAAAGCGGAACATACTTTCAAAGCTCAGCGAAAAAAATCTCTCCGTTACCGCGGACCTGACGGAGATAATAAAATACGGCAGCGCCGGAAACTATCAGATACAGTATACGATAAATTACCCCTCCGGCGTGGATTCGGGAAACATATCCGTTACCAGCAGCACGGGCTATATAACTGTAACGGTGGACGAGCTTATATCCAAGTCGGTGCAGGTCCAGGGCGGCTATAACGGCACTATCGCCGAGGGCTACCAGGCGGAGCCTATCGAGGTGGAGCCGCAGAGCATAACGATTTCAGGCCCAAAGGAGACGGTGTCGAAGGTGTCCTACGCGGGAGTCACCCTCAGCAGGGACGAATTCAGCAAGACCGTCAGCGAGGACGTGGGGTACACCCTTATGGACGACAGCGACAACGAAATTTCCAAGGACGGGCTCACATTTGACACAGAATCGGTGAATGTGACGCTGCCTATCGCTATGGTGAAGGAAGCGGCCCTCACGGTAAACCTCATCCCCGGCGGCGGTGCCTCCCTTGATGACGGCAACGTGGAAGTGGATATCGAGCCTGAATCCATAACGCTGGTGGGCGACGCGGAAATTCTGAGCGGTGTAAACCAGATACTGCTGGGCACTATAGACCTTAACAAGTTCACCCTCTCCACAACGGAGACATTCAAGATAGTTATTCCGAATGATGTTACAAACCAGACGGGCGAGACCGAGGCTGTGGTGACGGTGACGGTGAAGGGCCTTTCCACAAAGAAGCTCTCGGCCACGAATATCTCGATAATAAACGAGAGCGACGGCTACTACTCCAATATAATCACCCAGAGCCTTGATATCACCCTGAGAGGCCCGGAGGACCAGCTCGGGCAGGTTACGGCGGAAAATATCAGGATAGTGGGCGATATGAGCGAGCTGGGCCAGGTCACGGGAAGCTGCACCCTTACCGCAAAGGTATATGTGGACGGATTCAGCTCTGTGGGAGCCGTAGGCACATATACAATAACGGCAGTTGTGAATGAGGGCGTCCCGGAGCCGGAGCCTGTAAGCAATCCGGGGGAAGAATAGCCAATGTTCGGCTACGTGCGCCCCAATAAGGATGAGCTTAAGGTACGGGAGCTTGAGGACTACAGGGCCTGCTACTGCGGCCTGTGCCACGCTCTTAAGAAGGACTACGGCTTCAGGGCCAGGTTTGTTTTAAATTATGATTTTGTGTTCATGGCGATGCTCCTCACCGGCCCGGAGGAAAGGCCGGAGAGGGCGCTGCGGCGCTGCGCCGCCTGCGGGAAGAAAAAATGCGTAAGCTGCGCCTCCTGGGGCGTATGCGCGGGATACAGCCTTATTCTCTCCTGGTGGAAATTAAAAGACGCCTGGGAGGACGAAAAGGGCCTTAAACGGCTGGCCGCCGGGGCGGGGCTGCTGCTTCTCAGGGGAGCCCATAAAAAAGCGGCGGCGGAATTTCCCGGGTTTGAGGAGAAGGTGTCCTCCAATCTTGCGAGGCTGTGGGAGCTTGAAAAAAAGCGTGAAAGCTCCCTGGACAGGCCTGCGGACGCTTTTGCCAGGATACTGAGCGGCGCCGGGAAAACGGGCGGCGGGGAAAACCGCGCGATAGAGCAGCTTCTTTACCAGCTTGGCCGGTGGATATATATAACCGACGCCTGCGACGACCTTGAAAGGGATTTAAAAAGCGGCGCGTATAACCCTGTGGCTGAGCGTTTCGGGTTATCCGGAAAACTGCCGGAGGCGGAGCGGAAATACCTTGAAACAACGCTGCTGCACTCGGTAAACCTTATATCCTCCGCATATGAGCTGCTTCCGGAAAACTGCTGGAGCGGCATACTGCGAAACATCATATATCTTGGCCTTCCAGCGGTGACCTGCGGGGTGCTGAACGGGGCCTGGAAAAATAGAAAATGAACGGAGCATTTGATGAACGACCCATATAAAGTCCTTGGCGTGTCGCCAAACGCCAGCGAAGAAGAGATAAAAAAGGCATACAGGGATCTGGCGAGGAAATACCACCCGGATAATTACCACGATAATCCCCTGGCGGATCTGGCCCAGGAAAAGATGAAGGAGATAAACGAGGCGTACGACGCAATTACCAGGAACGGGGCCGGGAAATCCTCCGGAACGGGCGGGGCCGGACAGAGCGGCTATTCCTATGCCGGGGCCGGCCGGAGCGAGCTCGCCGCGGTGCGCCAGGCCATAAATTCCGGGAATATAGCCTACGCCGAGGAGCTGCTTAACGCCTCTCAGAACAGGAACGCGGAGTGGAATTTCCTTATGGGAAGCGTGTACTATAAAAAAGGCTGGCTGGACGAGGCCAGGCGGTACTATGAGACGGCCTGCAGTATGGACCCATATAATCAGGAGTACCGTCAGGCGCTCAATTATATGCAGAATGGGGGACAGGCGTACAGGCCCGCGGGATACGGCGGCATAGACCCATGCGACTGCTGCTCCGCCCTTATGTGCGCGGACTGCCTGTGCCGCTGCACTTGATGAAAATGAGAAAAACCCTTAAAATTACCGTAACTGCAATGTCGGCCGCCATAACCCTTGTGCTGCTGTATCTGGCGTCGGTGATGCCTTCGGGCAGACTGGCGATGACGGTCTGCGCGTCGCTGCCGGCAGTGGCGGCGGTGGTGGAGAGCGGGATAGGCGGCGGGCTTGCCGTATTTGCCGGAAGCGCCCTGCTTGCTTTAATACTCTCCCCGGACAAGACGGCGGTGCTTATGTTCGTGCTGTTTTTCGGCTGGTATCCTGTGATAAAGAGCCTTATTGAGCGGCTGAGACGGCCGGTTTTTGAGTGGATAGTCAAATTCCTCGTTTTTAATGCCGCAGTGACAGTTATGTGGTGCCTTTTCAGAGCAGCGCTTTTTGAAGGGCAGGTATGGTATAAGTACGGCGCACTGGCCATATACGGGGCGGGGAATGTGATATTCGCGGTGTACGACATGTGCATCTCCCGAATTGCCGGATTTTATGTGACGCGCATCTCAAATCATTTAAAAAACAGGTGAGTCTAATGATAAAAAGTATGACGGGATACGGCGGGGCCGAGGGAGCCGCAGAGGGCTTTGACATCACGGTTGAGCTGAAAAGCGTAAATAACCGTTTCCTCGACTGCAATATAAGAATGCCGCGGGCCTATATGTTCGCTGAGGAGAGGATGAAGGGCCTTGTGCAGAAGCACATCTCCCGGGGCAAGGTGGACGTGTACGTCACACTGGAGCAGACGGGTGAGACAGAGACCGTTGTCAGCGTGGACGAAAGCCTTGCCAGAGCTTATATCGAGGCGGTAAACTCCATAGCGGATAAGTTCGGAGAGCTGGGGGTGAGCGGAAAGCTCCAGGCCATTGATGTGGCAAAATTCCCTGACGTTATCCGCACGGAAAAGGCCGAGCAGGATAACGAGGCCATAGGCGAGGCCATATGCTCCGTGCTGGAAAAGGCCCTTGAAGCCTTTGACGGTATGCGCGGCGCAGAGGGTGAAAAGCTCTATGAGGATATTTCCGGCCGCCTTACGGCCATAGAGAGCCTTGTGTCAAAGGTGGAGGAGCGCTCGCCGGAGACTGTGAGCGAGTACCGTGAGCGGCTCCGCGCTAAAATGGAGGAGGTTCTGCAAAACTCCGGCATAGACGAATCGAGGATACTCACCGAGGCCGCCATATTTGCCGACAAGACGGCGGTGGACGAGGAGACGGTGCGCCTCAGGAGCCATATAGCCCAGATGCGGGGCTTTATAGACGAAAAGGTTCCGGTAGGGCGGAAAATGGATTTTCTTATCCAGGAATTTAACCGCGAGGCGAATACTATCGGCTCAAAGGGGAATGATACGGAGATAGCGAAAATCGTGGTGGATATAAAAGCCGAGATAGAAAAAATACGGGAACAAATCCAGAATGTTGAGTAAATTCAGGTGAAAAGATGAAGCTTATCAATATCGGTTTTGGAAATATGGTGTCGGCGGGGCGCATTATAGCGGTTGTGGGCACCGAGTCGGCCCCGATAAAAAGGATAATTTCCGACGCGAGGGAAAAGGGCCGGCTTATAGACGCTACATACGGGAGGCGGACAAGATCCGTTATAATAGCCGACAGCGGGCATATAATCCTCTCGGCTATCCAGCCGGAGACTGTGGCGGTGCGCCTGAACGGAAAGGCCGAGGAGACCTATCCGGAGGAGGAAGAAAATGAGTAAGGGGCGTCTTTTTATAATATCCGGAGCTTCCGGCGCCGGCAAGGGGACGGTGCTGGAAAAGCTTTTTGAAACGTCGGATAACCTTTTTTACTCTGTCTCCGCTACCACCAGGGGGCCGAGGCCCGGAGAAACCGACGGCGCGGACTACTACTTTAAGACAAGGGACGAATTTGAGAGGATGATAGAAAACGGCGAATTTCTCGAATACGCCCAGTACGCCGGAAACTACTACGGCACCCCGGCGGCGCCTGTCAGGAGCCGCATCGAAAACGGCCAGAACGTGATACTTGAGATAGATTTGCAGGGCTGCCTGCAGGTAAAGGAAAAAATGCCCGACGCCGTGAGCGTGTTCATAGCGCCGCCCAGCTTCGAGGAATTGGAGCGGAGGCTCCGGGGCCGTGGGACGGAGACGGAGGAAAAAATCCGCGAGCGGCTGGAAACGGCAAAAAAAGAGCTTGAAGCCGCGGCGATATACGATTATACTGTAATAAACGACGATGTGGAGAGCGCCGCCCGGCGGCTGCGGTCCATAATGTCGGTATAATAAAATTTTCTCATTTTTATTTAGAGGTGTTTTTGTTATGATGCTCTATCCTTCAATGTCAAGCCTGCTGGATAAAATCGGCAGCAGATATCTTCTTGTCAACGTGATTGCGAGACGCGCCAGGGAACTCTCCGCCGAGGCGGAGGACAGCGGCATACCGTTGGATAAGAAAGCAGTCTCCTGCGCTATCGACGAGATAGACGAGGGGAAACTGACCGTGGATTGGAAAGAGGTCTGAAGCTGCTGGAGACGGGCGGGTTTGGTGCCTGCCCGTTTTTGTATTGATGCGGGCGATGCGCGAACCATTCAGAGTTTTCTAAACGGGAGGGCTGATGAGTTATAAAAACAGCCAGGATTTCAATATCGTCGGCCCAGTATTTTATGGACAGGCCCTATGATTACAAAGTACCGGAGAGCCTTCAGGGCCTTGAGCCGGGGATGCGGGTCATAGTCCCTTTCGGTAGCGGCAACAGGCGCACCGAGGGTATAATTCTGAAAATCTCCGAGGAGACTGAGGAGCGGCCTTTAAAATGTGTTGACAAGGCGCTGGATACAGAGCCTGTTTTAACGCAGCAGCAGATACAGCTTGCCCTGTGGATGCGGGACAGGTTTTTCTGCACGGTGTACGACGCCGTCAGGGCCATACTCCCGGCAGGGCTGTGGTACCAGTCGAAAAATACCTACAGGATAGCCCGGGGCGTGGACAGGGAGGCGGCTTACGACGCAGCCGGGAAGTCAAAACCCGCGTCGGCACTTCTGGAGGTGCTCTTTGCCCACGGCGGCGAGGCAGCAGAGAGCGACGTCCTTATTGCAATGACGGAAAAGGACCTTTCTGCGGCGTACAGGCGGCTTTCCGCCGCCAATGTAGTGGAGAGGGATATACAGGAAAAACGCCGTATAGGCGACAAAACGGCCGCTGTGGCCGTTCTTCAGCTTACGGCCGAAGAGGCGTCGGAGCTTTCCGCCAAAAAGCGGGCCTCCGCGCCGATGCAGGCTTCTGTGCTGGAAATGCTTACGCTTATGGGCGAGGCGGAGGTAAAGGAGATACGCTATTTTACCGGCGCGTCCCAGAGTACCCTGAAAACAATGGAAAAATACGGCTATATAGCCCTGGAGCGGCGGGAGGTTTTCCGCAGGCCGGAATACGCAGCCCCGGCGGACGCCGGAGAGCTGATATTAAACGAGAGCCAGCAGGAGGTGTTCCAGGGCCTCACCCGGCTTATAGGCGGGGAAAAACCGGAGGCGGCCCTTTTGTACGGGGTCACCGGAAGCGGAAAGACCTCAGTTTACATAATGCTGATAAAGGAGATAATAAAGCAGGGCCGGCAGGCCATTGTCCTTGTACCGGAGATAGCCTTAACGCCGCAGTTTGTAAGCGTGCTGACGGCCCATTTCGGGGACGGCATAGCCGTGCTCCACAGTTCCCTTGCCATAGGCGAGAGGTATGACGAGTGGAAAAGGATAAGGTCCGGGGCCGTAAACGTGGTGGTTGGCACCAGAAGCGCCGTTTTTGCGCCGCTGCCGGAATTGGGCCTTATAATAATCGACGAGGAGCAGGAGCGCACCTATAAGTCCGAAAATTCCCCCAGATATCACGCCCGGGACATAGCGAAATACCGCTGCGCCCACTCAAACGCCCTGCTGCTTATGGGCTCGGCAACGCCGTCGGTGGAGAGCATGTATAACGCCGAGCGCGGGAAGTACAGGCTTTTCCGTATGCGGAAAAGGTATAATAAAAAGCCCCTGCCCGGAGTGATTGCGGCGGATATGCGCCGTGAAATAAAAAATGGGAACGGAGGCTCAATAAGCTCCGTGCTTTTGGAAGAGCTTAAGGCGAATATTGAAAACGGGGAGCAGAGCATACTTTTCATAAACCGCCGCGGGGCCAGCAGCCTTATAATATGCGGCGAATGTGGGTATACATATACGTGTCCGAATTGCAGCGTGTCCCTTACATACCACTCGGCCAACAGAAGGCTCATGTGCCACCACTGCGGCTATTCACAGTCTGCGGCGCGCCAGTGCCCGGAGTGCGGCGGACTGCTTAAGTTTTCCGGGGCCGGTACCCAAAAGGTGGAGGAGGAGCTGCGTGAGTTGCTGCCGGATACGGAGGTCATCCGTATGGACACCGACACTGTGACGCCGGCAAATTCCCATGAGGCAATTTTGAGCCGGTTCAGGGATGAAAAGATACCGATACTTCTGGGTACCCAGATGGTGGCGAAAGGGCTTAACTTCGACAATGTCACTCTGGTGGGGGTTATATCCGCTGACCAGTATCTCTATGTGAACGATTACCGGGCCCATGAGAGGACTTTTTCGATGATAACCCAGGTGGTTGGCCGCTCCGGCAGAGGAGAAAAGCCCGGCAGGGCCGTTATTCAGAGCTTTACGCCGGCTAATGAGGTGATACAGCTTGCTGCGCGGCAGGATTACGACGGCTTTTACGCCCGGGAGATAGAGCTGCGCCGGGCTATGGGCTGCCCGCCGGTGGCGGATATATTGAAAATCACGGCCTCCGGCCAGAGCGAGGCCGCAGTGCTGCGGTGCTGCACGGCGGTACGGGACGCGTTCCGGGGGTATTTTGCGGGGACGGAGGTGCAGGTGATAGGCCCGGCGCCGGCGGCGGTGGCCAAGGTCAACAACCGGTACCGGTACAATGTCACCTTGAACGGCAGAAATGACAGGCGGATGCGGGACATAGTTTCCTCCGTTGTGTGTGAATTTTCAAAAAACAGGGATTTCCGGGGCGTGTCCGTCTTTGCGGATGTAGACCCAATGGACTGATTTCGGAATGGAGGAGCAATAATGGCGCTTAGGAATATTTTAAAAGAGGGAGAGCCGACGCTCAACAAGGTTTCCCGGCAGGTCACGGATTTTACGCCCAGAATCCGTGAGCTTATAGACGACATGCGCGAGACGCTTTTGCAGGCAAACGGGGTTGGCCTTGCCGCCCCCCAGGTGGGCGTGCTCAGAAGGATAGTATTGGTTATGGACACCAATAAGGAGGAGCTTACGCCGGAGGAACAGATAATAGAGCTTATAAACCCGGTCATAGTCGATATGGAGGGGGAGCAGACCGGCACGGAGGGCTGCCTCAGCATACCCGGCATGTACGGCATTGTCACAAGGCCGGAAAAGGTGACGGTAAAGGCCCAGGACAGATTCGGAAAGGAATTTGAGGTGTCCGGCTATGGCCTTACAGCCAGGGCGTTCTGCCATGAAATAGACCATCTGGACGGCCATCTGTACACGGAGTTTGCCGAGCGTATGCTCACCCAGGAGGAGCTGGAGGAGCTTATGGCCCAGGAGGGACAGTAATGAGAGTGCTTTTTATGGGGACGCCGGATTTTGCCGCCTGCTCCCTGAGAAGGCTTTACCTTGACGGGCATGATGTGTGCGGGGTTTTCACCCAGCCGGATAAGCCGAAAAACCGCGGTATGAAAATGACCGTAAGCCCGGTAAAGGAGGAGGCAATCTCCCACGGGACGCCGGTGTATCAGCCGGAGAAAATGCGGGACGGTACGGCCCTTAAAACCGTCAAAGAGCTGGCCCCGGAGATAATCGTTGTGGTGGCCTACGGCAAAATGCTGCCGAAAGAGATACTGGATGAGCCGAAGCTGGGCTGCATTAACATACACGGCTCCATACTTCCGAAATACCGGGGCTCGGCGCCCATACAGTGGGCGGTGCTAAACGGCGAAAAGGAGACGGGCGTCACCGCCATGTATATGGCCGAGGCTATGGACGCCGGTGACATAATAGCCGTTAAGAAAACGGAAATAGGCGAAAAAGAAACGGCGGGAGAGCTTTTCGACAGGCTTATGTTTATGGGCGCCGATCTTTTAAGCGAGGCCCTCCGGGATATTTCGGAGGGGAATATAAGCCGCACTCCCCAGAACGGGGAGGAGGCCACCTACGCGCCAATGCTCACAAAGGAGCTGTGCCCGATAGACTGGGATAAAGCTCCGGAGGATATACTTAATAAGATAAGGGGCCTTGACCCGTGGCCCGTTGCCACCGCAGAGTTCGGCGGCGTGAAATTTAAAATTTTCAAGGCTGAAAAGCGGGATGAGACCGCCGCCCCCGGAGAGATTATCTCGGCCGGCCGGGACGGGCTTCTTGTGGCCTGCTGCGGCGGCTCGGTGCTTATAACAGAGCTTCAGGCCGCGGGGGGCAGGCGCATGAGGGCCGCGGACTATCTGAGGGGACATCCAATCAAGGAGTAATGTGTTATGGCGCTTCCGGCACGCGAGGCGGCGTTCCGCGCTCTTTCGGCAAGCCGCCGGAGCGGGGCGTGGAACGACCTGTATTTAAACGGACTTATAAAAAACGGGGGCATGGAGCCCCGGGATGCGGCGCTGGCCTCCAAATTGTGCTATGGCGTGATGCAGAACCGGTTTTTGTGCGATTACTATATTTCGGTATATCTCACCTCGCCTATAAAAAAGCTTGAGCCGGCTCTTACGGATATACTGCGCATTGGCGTTTACCAGATAGCTTTCCTGTCAAGAATACCGCCCAGCGCCGCCGTAAACGAGAGCGTAAAGCTGGCGAAAAAGCATGTAAATCCCGGAGCGGCAAAGCTCTGCAACGCCGTTTTAAGGAAAATCTCCGACAACCTCCCCGAGCTTAAGCGGGAGGATGAGGAGGAGTACCTGTCCATAAGGTATAGCTGCCCTATGTGGCTTGTAAAAAGGCTGCGGGGCATCCTGGGGGATGACGCCGAAAAGCTGCTGGCGGCCCAGAACAGCGAGACGCCGGTTTATATACAGACAAACAGTATAAAAGCGGAGCCGGAGACGGTGGAAAAGGAGCTGGAACGGCTCGGCATAAAATTTTCCCGATTTCCCGGCCTTGACGGGTGCTTTGCCCTCACCGGCGCCGGAGATATAGGCGGTTTGGAGCTTTTCAGGACGGGAAAAATAACAGTACAGGACCCGGCGGCCCGATTGGCTGTTATGGCGGCCGGCCCCAAACCCGGGGACACGGTGCTGGATGTCTGCGCCGCCCCCGGCGGAAAGACCTTTGCCGCCGCCGCGCTTATGGAAAACCGGGGCCGGATACTGGCGCGGGATATTCACAAAAATAAGCTGCGGCATATCGCCGCCGGAGCCGAAAGGCTGGGCATAGGCATAGTGGAGACCGAGGCCGCCGACGGCAGGACTCCGTGCCCAGGGCTCAGCGGCGCAGCCGATGTGGTGATAGCCGACGTGCCATGCTCCGGGCTTGGTGTGATACGGAAAAAGCCGGACATCAGGTATAAGGAGCCGGAGGAGATAAAAAGGCTGCCGGAAATACAGCTTGCCATATTGGAAAACGTCTCGGATTTTGTAAAGCCGGGCGGAACGCTGCTATATTCCACCTGCACTGTGCTGCCGGAGGAAAACGGGGACGTGGCGGAGAAATTCCTGCGCCGGCGGGACAATTTCGCTCCCGAGGACTTTGAATTTCCCGGCATTTTGAAATCCCAAAACGGTATGGCGGGGCTGTGGCCCCACATACACGGCACGGACGGATTTTTCATAGCCAGATTCAGGAGAAAAAAGTGATGAAGGAAAACATAAAATCCATGCTGCCGGAGGAGATATCCGCCGCCATGAGGGAGCTGGGGGAGCCGGCTTTCCGCGGAAAGCAGATATTTAAATGGCTGGGCGAATGCGCGGAGAGCTTTGACGATATGTCGAATCTTCCGAAGGCGCTGAGAGAAAAGCTGGACGAGAGGTATTACATAACGGTTCCAAAGGTTTTGAGAAAGCAGGAGTCCGTTATTGACGGTACGATAAAATACCTCTGGGAGCTTAACGACGGGAATTCCGTGGAGAGCGTCGTTATGAGCTATAAGCACGGAAATACCATCTGCATTTCCTCCCAGGTGGGCTGCCGTATGGGCTGCCGCTTCTGCGCCTCCACGCTGGGCGGGCTTGTAAGGTGCCTTGAGCCGTCGGAGCTTTTGGACCAGGTTATGTTCGCACAGAAGGAGTCCGGGAGGAAGATTTCCAATATCGTCCTTATGGGCATAGGCGAGCCGCTGGATAATTTCGATAACGTGATGCGTTTTCTAAAGCTTGTAAACCATCCGGACGGCCTTAACATAGGTATGCGCCATATATCCCTCTCCACCTGCGGGTTAGCTGAAAAAGTTGACAAATTGGGGGATTATAATTTACAATTAACCTTATCGGTATCGCTTCACGCTCCGGACGATGAGACAAGGTCGCGTATTATGCCTGTAAATCAGAAATACAGCGTGGATACGCTGCTGGAAGCCTGCAGGCGGTATTTTGAAAAGACCGGCAGGCGGATTTCCTTTGAATACGCCATGATAGACGGGGTAAATGACACGCCGCGCCACGCGAGGCTGCTCTCGGATAAGCTGCGGGGCACCGGCAGCCATGTAAACCTTATACCTCTCAACTATGTGGAGGAGCGGGAATTTAAGCCCAGCACGGGGAAAAATATGAGGGCGTTTATTGATATACTTACGGCTAACGGAATAAATGTTACCGTCAGGCGGAAGCTTGGCGAGGATATAGACGCTTCCTGCGGGCAGCTCCGCAGAAAACGGGAAAAAGGAGGACTGTGATGGATGCCTGGTGCGTTACGGACAGGGGACTTGTAAGAAAACAAAACGAGGATTCCTGCTATGCTGCGGTGGATAAAAAGGCCGGTACGGCACTGTGCGTCGTGTGCGACGGCATGGGAGGCGCGAAGGCCGGGAACATAGCCAGCTCCATGGCCATGAACCGCTTTTCTGATTTTGTTTCAGAGGGCCTTCGGCCGGAAAGCTCCGCCAGAGAGCTTGCCGAGCTTATGCGGGGCGGCTTAAAGGCCGCAAACCGCAGCGTTTACGAAAAGAGCATTTCCAACGCGGAGTATTTCGGTATGGGCACCACCCTTGTGGCGGCGGCCGTCTCAAATAACGCCGCTGTGGTGCTGAATGTGGGAGACAGCCGGGCCTACAAGGTGAGCCCGGATTCCATAACGAGGATAACGAAGGACCACTCGGTGGTGGAGGAGATGATAGACCGGGGCGATATAACAAGGGAAGAGGCCCGGCACCATCCCAACAGGAACATTATCACCAGGGCCCTGGGCACGTCCCCGTCAATGAAAAGCGATTTGTTCCAGGTGGAGCTCAAGGAGGGGGATTTCCTGCTGCTCTGCTCCGACGGGCTTACGAACACGGTGGACGAAAAAGATATTTTTGAAGTAATAAATTCGGCGGATCATTCCCAGTGCTGCGACAGGCTCCTGAGTATGTCCTACGCCAACGGAGCGTCGGACAATGTCACCGCCGTTCTGCTAAAACGATGATTTATACTTTAGCATACCTCATCAAAGGAGGAGTAGATTATGAGTTCGATAGATAAATATATCGGCATGACGCTGGACGGCAGGTATGAAATACTTGAGTGTATAGGAAAAGGCGGAATGGCTGTTGTATATAAGGCCAGGGACAGCCGCCTTAACAGATTTGTCGCCGTGAAGATACTTAAGGACGAGCTGGCGGTGGACGACGATTTCAGAAAGCGCTTTTATACTGAGTCCCAGGCTGTCGCCATGCTGTCCCACCCGAATATCGTATCTGTCTATGACGTGAGCAAAAATGACGATATTGAGTATATCGTAATGGAGCTTATAGAGGGCATCACCCTAAAGCAGTATATAAACAGGAAGGGCCTTCTCACCTGGAAGGAAGCGCTGCATTTTGCCACCCAGATAACAAAAGCCCTGAGCCACGCCCACAGCCGCGGAATCATACACCGTGATATAAAGCCGCATAATATAATGATATTAAAGGACGGCAGCGTAAAGGTGGCCGATTTCGGCATAGCCAGGCTCCAGTCAAACCAGAGCACCCTTACCCAGCAGGCCCTGGGCTCGGTGCACTATATTTCCCCGGAGCAGGCCAAGGGCAGCCATGTGGACGCCCGGTCGGATATCTACTCCGTAGGCGTCGTAATGTATGAGATGCTCACCAGCCGCCTGCCCTTCGAGGGGGACAGCGCCGTATCCGTGGCCATACAGCATATAAGCTCTGTGCCGCTGATGCCCAGGGACCTTAATCCGGATATCCCCATAGGCATGGAAGAGATAACCATGAAGGCGATGAACCCCGACCTCAATTCCCGCTATCAGTCGGCGGATGCGCTGCTCCATGATTTGGAGGAATTCAGGAAAAATCCCTCTATGACTTTCGGCTCCGGTTCCGATGAGCTGAAAAGCGGCGCTACGAAAAATATCCCCGTTGAGGAGATACGCCGGGCGGAGCGGAGCATCCAGCGCTCCGGCCAAAACCACCGCCAGCCCGACAGCGTCAGCCGCCGCAGAAACGAGTATGACGAAAAAGAGGAGTACCGCAGGAAAAAGAAAAAGGAGCGGAACACGTCAAATCTTGTGGGAGTGCTTGTCGTAATAGTTTTCCTTATTGCAATTTTCCTCTTTATGTGGAACTTCTTCCTGAAGGACCTTCTGGCGCCGGACGATGAGAAGATAACCATACCAAAATTTGTGGGCCAGTATTACGAGGACGTTATAGAAAATCCGGAATATACTGAGTTTTACGAATTTACCGCTTCATATATCGAGAGCGAATACGACGAGGGATATATCATCTCCCAGAATCCTTCGGAAAACCGCCAGCAGGTGGTTGGCGAGGGGAAAATAGACGTGACCCTTACCGTGAGCAGCGGCGAGAAGGTAAACTATATGCCGAATCTCGTGAGCTACGATTACCGTCAGGCCCGGAATGAGCTTGAGCGCCTTGCCCTTGACCTTGATATAAAGGAAGAGGCGGAGGTCAACAATGACGTGACGGAGGGGTATATCATAAGGACTATCCCCGCCGAGGGTGAGGAGCTGCCCAGGGGCGGCACTGTGTACCTTATAATCAGCAGCGGCCCGGATATCCAGTATACCGATGTGCCCGAGGTGACCGGCGTATCACTGTCGGTGGCCATAAGCAGGCTGGAGGACAGAGAGCTCTCCTACACCGTAAAGCAGGTGGAGGACCAGGCCGAGGCCGGGACTGTCGTATACCAGAGCGAGAGCGCCGGCACCAGCGTTCCCAAACACACGGAGATAACGCTCCAGGTGTCCACAGGGCCTGCCGCGACACCGTCGCCTACGCCGTCGCCCACGCCGGAGCCCACCCCGGAGCCTACGCCGTCGCCCACGCCGGAGCCCACCCCGGAGCCCACTGAGCCTCTGCCGACACTGCCGCCTATAACGCTGCCGCCTGAGGATATAGGCGGGAGCGGAGGGGAGTAATGGCCCAGGGAATTATTTTCAAAGCTCTCAGCGGCTTTTATTACGTCTTTGACGGGCAGCGGCAGGTGGCCTGCCGCGCCCGGGGGAAATTCAGGAAAGAGGGCGTGTCGCCCCTCGTTGGAGACAGGGTAGAGATGAGCCTCCTGCCCGACGGCGCCGGGGCTATAGACGCCATACTTCCCCGGAAAAACTGCTTCATACGCCCGCCGGTGGCGAATATTGACCAGATGGTTATAATCGCCTCGGCGGTAATACCGGTGACTGACCCGTTCCTGATTGACAGGGTGACCGCCATAGCGGGACACTACGGCTGTGAGTGCATCATCTGTGTAAATAAAAGCGACCTTGTAAGCGGGGAAAAGCTTTTTGATACCTACAGGCGGGCGGGCTACAGGACAATTTTGACAAGCGCCGTCACAGGAGAGGGCCTCAAAGAGCTTGAGGAATGCCTTAAGGATAAGGTCAGCGCCTTTACGGGAAATTCCGGCGTGGGCAAGTCCAGCATACTGAACGCCCTTGAGCCGGAGCTTAATATCGCCGTAGGCGAGGTAAGCCGGAAGCTTGGGCGCGGCCGCCATACCACCCGGCACGTGGAGCTTTTCAGGCTCCGGTGCGGCGCGGTGATTGCCGATACCCCGGGCTTTTCGTCCTTTGACACCGAGCGGATGGACCTTATACTTAAAGACGAGCTGCAATACGTTTTCCCGGAGTTCGAGCCTTATATATGCCGCTGCCGTTTTGCCGACTGCGCCCACGTTAAGGAGAAGGGCTGCGCCGTCCTTCAGGCTGTGGAGAACGGGGACATTCCCAAATCCCGCCATGAGAGCTACGTCCGGCTTTACGAGCAGGCAAAGCAGATAAAAGAGTGGGAGCTAAGGGATACGCCGGTTAAGTAAGCCCAGGCCCGGCCGCAGCGCCGGCAGCCGGAAAATCCGGCGGGCCAGAGCCATGTGCAATGCTTCTCTTTTCAAAAATTAATAACAATATTTCCACCCTCCGCGTATACTGTATCGAGAGAGTCAGTATGCGGGAGGGTGGTTTTTATGAAAAGATGCAGGCCGTGTACGGTAGGGCTGGTGCTGGCCGGACTTGGCGCTGTTATAATCCTGGCGCTTGTACTGCCGTCCTCGGCGTGGTGGTTTGCTCTTGGAGCCGCCATGATTGTGGCGGGATTAGTATTATGTAAACGGCGTTTCTGAGGAGTGTGCGTTTTGAAAGTAGTAGTTGTAAAAAGCCCAAGGTTCTGTACGGGCATACTAAAAAAGCTGTTCGGAATAAAATAAGGGAATAATTATACGGGCGTCAGAATATTATCCCATAGGAAATATTTAGTAGAAGGAGAAATATTCATGGACGCGAAGCTTAACCAGCAGACTGTGACATATTTGAAAAGTGTACTCGATACCACCGGCAGCCATGAGGAGAGCCGGGAGACAATAGTGCCGGACTCCCTTCCGGATATCTCCCGGATAATCTGCGCATCGGGAAGCGTGATGCTTCGGGGCAAGGAGGCGGAGGAAGGGAGAGTGACCGTCTCAGGCGATATAACTATCGCCGCGGCCTACTCCGCGGACGGTCAGCAGGGGCTTAAAAAGCTCCAGACTGATATGCAGTTTTCCCATACGGTGACAGCCCCGGAGGTCAGCAGCGGCAGCAAAATATGGGCGGAGGCCAGGATAGAGAGCGTGGACGTCCGGGCACTAAACCCCAGAAAAGTACTGGCCCGGGCCTGCCTTGTTATAAGCGTCAGGTGCTATGACGGGGGTGAGATCAATATGGCCTGCCGGGGCGAGGAGGACGGAGGCATCCAGTACCTTGAGCGGGAGAGCGAGGCCGTGCTTCCCTGGGCGCTGGAGGAAAAGACGTTTATCGTATCGGACGACCTGACTTTCCCCGGAGGCAGAGGGGCGGTGGAGATAATCGGAGGCACCGCGATCCTGAAGCAGGGAGAGGTAAAGACTGTGGGAAGCAAGCTTATATTTAAGGGCGACGCGCTCATGCAGATAAAATACATAACCGCCGACGGCGAGTTGGGGGATATGCGGTACGCCTCGGGCTTTTCGCAGATAATGGAGCTTGAGGACGCCGGGGGCTGCTGCGATTTCGAGATGGGCCTTATGCTGACAGGCTGCTATTTCGAGCCTGACGTGGGAGCTGACGGCACTATTTCGGGAGTGACTGCGGAGATACACGCGGTGGCCCAGGTGACGGCGTATAAGAGCTTCACCTTAAATTACATAGCCGACGCCTACGATACCGATAGGACGCTGAAGCTGGAGAGTACGGATTCGGAATTTACCTCCTTCGGCGGCATGGAGCAGCGGGAGGAGCTGTTCCGTGAAAAGCTGGACTGCCACGGAAATCCCCGGGACGTGGTGTCACTGGATGTGAGCGCCGGAAATGTGACAACGGGGCCGGAGGGGAAAATACGCATCCCCATGAATGTGAGCGCCGTGTTTGTTACAGAGGAGGGCGGCATAGCCTCCGCTTCCGGGCGGTTTGAATTTACGGCTGATTGGGCCGGAGAGGGAAGTTCCTGCACCGGGGTCATGATAGACGACTCCGCCTATGGCTCGCCGTCAGATGGCGGAATAGATCTGCGCATACCTGTTTTCATTACTTTTCGCAGACTTAAAAAGCTCGTTGTGGGCGCTGTGACCGGCATATCCTGGGACGAGGAGGAAGAAGCGGAGCAGAAGGAGATGCCGTCGCTTATAGTGCGGAGGACCCGCCAGGGGGACAGCGTCTGGGAGATGGCAAAATGCTGCGGCTCAACAAGAGAGCTTATACTCGAGGCAAACGGCCTGGAATCCGAGGAGATTGGGGAGAATATGCTCCTGCTGATACCGCGGAGAAGAAAATAGTATTTTATGCAGCACCGGCACCGCCCAAAAAAGGGCGGCGCCGTATGTCTTTATCTTGAATTCTGGCTGTTCTTCTTATTCTGCTGGCTGTTCTGCTGATTGTTCTGCTGCTGCTGATTCTGCTGGTTGTTCTGCTGCTGATTGCCGGTTTTATTCTGATTCTGGTTTGACATAATAGGCACCTCCTTTATTCAGCAGCTATAGTTTAAACAGGTTGTGTTGTTTTTATTCAAAAGCTTGCCACATGATGAAATATGTGATAAAATTATTAACCAGAGATATTTTTTAAGGAGAGATTTTTATGTCAGGACACTCCAAGTGGCATAATATTCAAAAAACAAAGGGCGCTGCTGACGCCAAACGCGCCCAGGCTTTTACAAAAATAGCCCGGGAGATGATAGTAGCGGTTAAGGAGGGCGGCAGCGGCGATCCTGCCAACAACTCGCGTCTTGCCACCGTTATTGCCAAGGCAAAGGCGGCCAATATGCCTAACGACAACATTAAGCGCACCATTGAAAAGGCTCTTGGCTCCGGCAACACGGATAATTTTGAGAGCGTGACCTATGAGGGCTACGGCCCCTCCGGCGTGGCGGTTATAGTTGAGGCTATGACGGATAACCGGAACCGCACCGCTTCCGAGGTGCGCCACCACTTTGATAAATACGGCGGCAATATGGGCGCTGCCGGCTGCGTATCCTGGTCCTTTGACCAGAAGGGCGTTATCGTCATAGATAATGAGGATGAGGAGCTTGACGAGGACACGGTGATGATGGACGTGCTGGAGGCCGGAGCCGACGACTTCAGCCCCGAGGGCGAGGTTTTTGAGGTCTACACCTCTCCCGACAGCTTCAACGACGTCTGCGCCGCCCTTGAGGGGAAGTATAAATTCCTTTCCGCTCAGATTGAGATGGTGCCCCAGAATTATATAAAGCTGACTGACGAGGGCGACATAAAGAACATGGAGAAAATGATTGAAATGTTCGAGGATAACGATGACGTCCAGAACGTGTGGCATAACTGGGACAATGAGGATTAAGGGATAAAACCGGTGATAAACGGAATTTATGCGCGGGATTATCAATAGACGCCTTGAAATAAGACAGAATAAGCAGAGGGCTAAGGCCCTCTGCTTTTAAATCGGCGGAAAACACGTTGACAGGCGGATAAACGGGGCTTAAAATATATTTATAAGCGCAAGACCGGATATGAAACGGAGGAAGCAGGATGGAAAAAGCAAAGGTTTATTTTACAAGGCAGATTACTCCTGAGAATATTGTTAGGATGTATAAAATGCTCGGCGTAACGCTGCCCGGCAAAGTTGCGGTAAAGCTCCACTCCGGCGAGGAGGGGAATCAGAACTACCTGCGCCCCGAATTCGTAAAACCCATGATAGACGCCGTGGGCGGAACAGTGGTGGAGTGCAACACGGCCTATCCCGGCGAGAGGGACACTACCGAAAAGCACGTGAAGCTTATGGAAAAGCACGGCTGGAGCACCCATTTTGACGTGGATATCCTTGACGCCCAGGGCCCGGACATGGAGCTGGACATACCCAACGGCAGAAAGATTAAGAAGGACTACGTGGGCAAAAATATGAAAAATTACGACTCCATGCTGGTGCTGTCGCATTTTAAGGGCCACCCAATGGGCGGCTACGGCGGGGCGTTAAAGCAGCTTTCCATTGGATGCGGCTCATCCTACGGCAAGGCGTATATTCACGGCGCCGGGAAGCCGGACGCCATGTGGGACACGAAGCAGGACGATTTTCTGGACGCAATGGCCGACGCGGCCTGCGCCGTGGCCGGGTATTTTAAGGGAAAGACCGCGTATCTTAACGTTATGTGCAATCTCTCGGTGGACTGCGATTGCTGCGCCGTGGCGGAGGACCCCTGCATGAAGGACATAGGGATTCTGGCGAGCCTCGACCCTGTGGCGATAGACCAGGCCTGCATAGATTTAGTCTACAGCTCTGACGACCCGGGCAAGGCGCATTTTATTGAGCGTGTGGAGAGCCGCAACGGTATCCGCACGATAGAGGCGGCAGCGGCACTGGGCCTTGGCTCCAGGGAATATGAGCTTATAAACGTTGACTGAGACAGCTAAGCAAGACTGCGGAGACGTAAAAAACCCGCCGGAATAAATATTCCGGCGGATTTCTATATCTTTTTTCAGTTAAGTATGTATACATAGGCGTATTTTATGCCGAAGTGCTGGCACTCGGCCTCGGTGTCGAAGAAAAGGTCTACCGAGTTGCCGGTTATGGCGCCGCCGCAGTCGTTAGCCACGCCTCTGCCGTAATACCAGGTGCCGTCTGTGCCGACTATGTAGAGCTTTGAGTTATAGGGGATAACGCTGGGGTCCACCGCCACGGAGCCGACACAGCATACCGTACCAAGAGCTGTGAGCTTGCTGCTGCAAAGCTCTGTGGAGTAGGCCGATGCCCGGCAGGTGAGCACGCTTGAATAGGAGAGAGTCTCGCCGGAGGGGGTGGTCAGTGTGCCGCCGGCAGCCGTCGCAATCCCGGAGGACGCGGAGGACTGGGACTTGCTGTTTGTCTTTGAAGGGGAGGAAGAGCTGACGGAAGAACCTTTTGAAGGCGAAGAGGATTGGGGGCTGCTTACGGATGCCTTGGATAGGGATGAGGAAGAAGACTGCCCGGAGCTGCCGGTTGTGGACGGAGCAGAGGAGGCAGACTTTGGAGTCTCCTTAACCTTTGTGCCGTATTCTATAATGGCGTTTACAGGCTGAGAGACCACGTCCTCGTGATGGATAGCGAATTTCTCCTTCACGCCGTTTATGGAGACGCACTCATAGGTGATCTTTTTAAGACCCTCGGAACCCTCGCGGACGCATTTTGATTCGCCCTCGTACATTGAGTCGTTTGACACATATTCCGTATCGTATTCAAGGGCTACATCGACATCGGTGTAGCTGACTTCAACAGGTGTTATAACGATTTTCATGCCGTCCTCAACAGGAGCGTTGAGAGTGTAATTTATCTCGTCGTATTTCCCCATCTCGGTGCCCGTCTCCTGAAGGACGTCGTCAACAGTGGCCGCCTGGGTAGTGATAATATGGGAGCTGTTCCCGCGCGTCACAGAGACGGTCTTGCCTCTGACTATGCAGATGGAGATGGCGCCGTCAGTTTTCACGGAGCTGTATGTGTCCGCTTCGTCAAGGGAGAGGCCCACCATCTCAATAGCCTCATCGGAGTCGGAGGTGTATGCGTTAAGGGTAACGGAGGTTTCGCCGTCTGTTATTATGAAAGTGTTCTGAGCCTGAGCGGCGGCCACTATGCACAGTGTTACCGCTGCAAAAACCGCAAGCGTGACACAAATTTTTACACGTGCGTGTATCCTGACTTTTTTACGGTCGGGAATTTTAGTGCCATAAAGCTTCACTTTGCTGCGCCTCCTCTCGAATAATTGATCCATTTTAAGCGCCGGTTACATTTGGTTAAAAAAGTTACAATTTCAATACGAGAGAATTATACACCGGTGCTCCACTTTTGTCAAGGAAATGCCGGAAAAGCGGCCCTGCTGCCCCACAAAGCATGGATATGGAAAATTATGTACGGTGCAGGAAATTAAAAACAGTGACAAATTATGTATAATTATTACAGACGGCCCGGGCAGAAAAATACTGCAATCCGCAGGAAATATACTGCATCCCGGATTTTGAGAAACACAACAAAACGGTTGTGGAAAAAACACATAAAAAAGTGTTGTTAATTGTCAACATCTAGTGGTAGCATTAACAGGAATTAGAAAAGCTCAATATGAGCGATGTAAGGAAAAGGTGGGAGACTTTATGGCGAAGAAAGGCGAGTTGGCTGTAAACAAAGCCTGGTGCAAGGGCTGCGGAATATGCGCCGCCTTCTGTCCCAAGCATGTGCTTGAGATAGTGGATGAAAAAGTAACTGTGAAAAATGAGGATAACTGTATTTTCTGCGGGCAGTGCGAACAGAGATGTCCGGATTATGCAATCTATCTCAAAGAGTATGAAATGATTGAAGTGGGGGCGGGACAATGGGTAAAACAGTATTGATGCAGGGCAACGAGGCCTGCGTAGAGGGCGCTCTTGCCGCCGGCATGAGGCTTTATGCCGGATATCCGATAACCCCGTCTACAGAAATAGCGGAGATATCTGCTGTGCGGCTTCCGATGGTAGGCGGCACTTTCATACAGATGGAGGACGAAATCTCCAGCATGGCGTGCGTGATCGGCGCATCCGTGGCCGGGACAAAGGCCATGACGGCCACAAGCGGACCGGGTTTTTCCTTAAAGCAGGAGAACATAGGCTACGCAAGCCTTGCCGAAATACCATGCGTCATAGTTGACGTACAGAGGGCCGGCCCCTCCACGGGGCTTCCCACGTCTCCGTCCCAGGCGGACTATATGCAGGCCCGCTGGGGAACCCACGGTGACCACCCGATAATCATAGTTTCCCCGTCGTCTGTGAAGGAGACCTACGATCTTGCTATCAGGTGCTTTAACCTGGCGGAGAAGTACCGCACCCCGGTAATATTCCTTATGGACGAGATGATAGGTCATCTCCGTGAGGGCATAGAGATACCGGACCCGGAGGAAATCGAAATAGTGAACAGGGCGATCCCTCCGCAGCCTGTCAGCCATAAGCTGCCCTACTATGTGCCGGAGGGCACATATGTCCCGAGGATGATGCCTTTTGGCTGCGGCCAGAAATACAACATTACCGGACTTATACATGACGATACAGGCTTCCCCACAAACTCCAGCGAGGAGGCGGAGAAGCTTATGAGGCGCCTGCTTTCCAAGATACCGGCAAACGCGGCGGATATAGTGGACTACGAGGAGCAGCTTACCGGGGACGCCGACACTGTAATAGTCTGCTTCGGCGGCACCGCCAGAAGCGCCATGAGCGCCGTTGAGGAGGCGCGGGCCAGGGGCATAAAGGCCGGAATGTTCCGCCCCATAACCCTTTATCCCTATCCGGAGGAGCAGCTGCGGGAGCTTTCAAAGCGCGTAAAGCGCCTTATTGTGGTTGAGCACAACAACGGGCAGATGCTTCTTGATGTGCAGCGGATAGCGGGAGCAAACTGCAGTGTAGATTTTATCGGCAGGATAAACGGCACGGTCATACCGCCCGACGAGATCCTTGCCAAAATAGAGGAGGCGTGAGCATGGCCAGCGAGCTTATTGAAAAATATATGAGAATGGATGACCTGCCCCATATCTGGTGCGCGGGCTGCGGAAACGGCGTCATAATGCGGGATGTGGCCCAGGCTATTGACAATCTCGGCCTTAACCACGACAAGATCGTAATTGTTTCCGGTATCGGATGCTCGTCTCGTGCGGCGGGCTATATGAATTTCAACACCATACACACCACCCACGGCAGAGCTATCGCCTTTGCCACCGGCATCAAGCTTGCAAATCCCGAGCTTGAGGTCATTGTACTCACAGGCGACGGCGACGCGTCGGCCATAGGCGGAAACCACCTTATCCATGCCGCCAGAAGAAATGTGGGCATGACCGTGGTGGTGTTCAATAACGATATTTACGGCATGACCGGCGGCCAGTATTCGCCCACGACCCCCAGAGGGGATTTCGGCACCACCGCGCCATACGGCAATATAGACCGCTCCTTCGATTTGGCGGGCCTTGCTTACGGCGCCGGCGCGTCCTACGCGGCCAGAGGCGACGTGTACCATGTGCAGCAGACGACCGCCCTTATTCAGCGGGGCATACTCCACAAGGGCTTTTCAATTATCGACGTGGCCAGCATATGCCCCACCTATTACGGCAGAAAAAACAAAAAGGGCAGCGCGGTGGATATGCTGAAGTGGCAGCGTGATAACTGCGTCACCCAGGAGCAGTCCGTCGGCATGACTGAGGAGCAGCTCAAGGGCAAGGTTATCATTGGCCTCCTGGCCCACACCAATTACCCGGAATTCACGGTGGAATACAAAAAGCTTATAGAGCGTCTTGCAGAGGAGGCTGAGGAGAATGAGCAGTAAAATGGAGATCCGCCTCGTGGGAAGCGGCGGACAGGGAGTTATCCTGGCAACTATAATTCTGGCGGAGGCCGCAATAATCGCAGGCAAAAATACTGCCCAGTCCCAGTCCTACGGCCCGGAGGCCAGAGGCGGGAGCTGCAAGGCAGAGGTAATAATCAGCGATGATAAGATAAACTTCATGAAGGTCACAAAGCCTACGTTTATGATGGCCCTTACACAGCAGTCCCTTGAAAAATACGCCGCGGGACTCAGCCGAGACTGTATCGTTATGACCGACTCCAGCCTTACCGTGCCGGAGTGCCTTAAGGACAACAGGGTAATAAGCGTGCCCATCCTTAAGACGGCCAGGGATGACGTGGGCCGCGCCATGACGGCCAATATAGTGGCCGTGGGCGCTGTGAACAAGGTGCTGAACATAGTTTCCGACAGGGAGCTGGAGGAGGCCGTAATGCTCCATGTGCCAAAGGGCACTGAAAAACTTAACGGAAAGGCGCTTAAGGCGGGCATGGGACTGATAGACTGAAGCTATGGAAAGAATTTGTGAACAACTCAGAGAAAAAATAATGTCCCCCCGGCAGGCGGCGGAGCTGATACATTCCGATATGGTGATAGCCGCCAGCGGTTTTACACTTGTAGGCGATCCGAAGGTGATGCCGGCGGCGATAGCGGAATTGGGTAAGGCAAAAAACCTTACTCTCCTGACCGGCGCCTCCGCCGGAGACACACTGGACGGAGTGCTGGTACGGGCCGGAGCCGTAAGCAGGAGATACCCGTACCAGAGCAATAAGTCGTTGAGAAACGCAATAAATTCGGGGGACGTGGCCTATTCGGATATGCATCTGAGCCATATGCCCGCGTTTATAAACCGGAAAACCGGGCCCCATATCGACTTTGCTGTTATCGAGTGCTGCGCCGTCCTGCCGGAGGGCATCGTTCCGGCGGCCACAGTAGGCGCTGTTGACAGCTTTATCCGGGCGGCGGATAAGGTGATACTTGAGGTAAATACCACACTCCCTATGGAGCTTTGCGGTATGCACGATATTTTTTCCGCTCCGTCTCCTGAAAATCCGGGTGTGATACCGATTACCGATGTGCGGGACAGGATAGGCTCCACAGTCATAGCTTTTGATTACAGCAAGGTGGCGGCTGTGGTAATGAGCGGGGAGCGGGGCAATTTCCCGAGCTTTAAGGCGCCTGACGGTGTGTCCTCGGCCATAGGGGGCCATATTATAGATTTCCTCCGCAATGAGGTCCGGGAGGGAAGGCAGCCAAAAAATCTCTGCCCCATACAGTCGGGCGTGGGCAGCGTTGCAAACGCTGTTCTGGCAGGGCTTGGGGACAGCGGCTTTACCGGGATGCGCATGTACACGGAGGTCATACAGGACTCGGCCCTGAAGCTTATATGGGATGGGAAAATGGATGGCGCGTCCACTACGGCCATCTCCATTTCAGAGGAAATGTCGGAGCTGCTGTACAGCAATATAGACTATTTCCGCGAGAAAGTTGTTATCAGGCCGCAGGAGATAGCCAACAGCCCCGAGGTTATACGCCGGCTTGGCGTTATTTCCATGAATACCCCCATAGAGTGCGATATTTACGGGAATGTGAATTCCACCCACGTAATGGGCACAAAAATGATGAACGGCATCGGCGGCTCCGGGGACTTTGCCAGAAACGCGGGGCTTACGATTTTCGCTACGGAATCGGTGGCGAAGGGCGGCAATATCTCCTGTATAGTTCCAATGGCGGCCCATGTGGACCACACGGAGCACGATGTGCAGGTGATAGTCACCGAGCAGGGCCTGGCCGACCTGCGCTGGAAGTCGCCCAGAGAGCGTGCCGAGGCCATTATAGAAAACTGTGCGCACCCTGATTACAGGCCCATGCTCCGCGAGTATTTCCGGGACGCTGTTAAGCTGGGAGGGCAGACGCCTCACGACCTTACAAGGGCCCTGTCATGGCATCAGAGATATCTTGAGACAGGCACAATGAAATAAAGGAGACATTTTTATGACAGATTTACTTGAGACTTTAATGATAGTGTGCTTTGGCCTCTCCTGGCCCATATCCATCAGAAAGTCCTGGGTTTCCCGCACGGCGAAGGGAAAGAGCCTGTTTTTCGAGTTCTTTATCTGGATAGGTTATATTTTCGGTATAGTGAGGAAAATAATCCTTTTCTGCAATGCCGCAGGCGGGCTGGATTTCCTGTTTTATCTGAGCTGGTTTTTCTATGTGCTCAATATGATAGAGATAACTATAGATATGGCGCTTTACATACGCAATTCAAAGCTTGATAAGCAGGCTGAGGCCCAGGCGTGATTTGAGATAAAGTACCGCCAAATGACTTGCCAAACGCCCCCTGATTCCTGTATAAAGGAAAGGGGGCGTTTTCATTGAATAAGTGAAAAAGGATGCACGTCTGTAATCGGCAGTAACGGATCTGGATGCCCCGGTACCTCAGGGTCACCTGCTGCGAAAAATAGAAAAGGTCATGAATTTGAAAAAACTCCGTTTCTGTGTGCTTTTCCTTTTATTTTGCGCCGTTTCATAAAAAGGCCCCGGTTTTCAGGAAGTGAAAACCGGGGCCTTGACAGCCTGAACAGAGGCCCGGCCTCTCCGTTTTTGTTACCATTTTTCAAAGTGAAGCTTTTCCGGCTCAAATTCCGGCGCGGTGCGTTTTTCCTCATCTGGATAGCCGAGGGCGATTATCGAATGGGGAACAATATACTCCGGCAGGCCGAAAAGCTCAGACTGAGCCCTGACACGCTCCATTTGAGGATATGTCCCCAGCCATACTGAGCCTAGGCCCAGGGCATGGGCGGCAAGGACTATATTCTGGGCGGCTATGGCGCCGTCAATTATCCAGTAATCCGGAGCCGGCTTGAAGGCCAGCCGCATATCGCCGCAGACAAGTATGCCCGCTGCGGCGCCTTTTAACGGAACGGCGGGTGCGCCGTTGGCGTCGGCCATTTTAATAAGCTGCGCTTTATCCCGGACTGCTATGAATGACCAGGCGCGCGTGTTTGCGCAGCTCGGCCCGCTCATCCCGGCTCTGAGTATCTTTTCGAGGATCTCATCGCCGACAGGCTTATCCAGAAATTTTCTTATGCTTCTGCGGGTCATTATTGCTGTAAGAGCATCCATTTACATCAGCGCCTTTCCAATTAAACTTTAAAATAACTATATCACAAAACTGGAGGTTTTGCATGTGTTTTATTTAGCGAATGACCCGTCTTGACATTGGTTTATAAAGAGTGGTAAGATAATGTATACTTCACAGATGGCGGGGAATAGCCTGGTATTCTGGCTTGCCCTCGGGGAAAGAGGAGTTTCAATGGGATACAGGAACGGCACTAATTGCGTACAGGCCGGCTACACGCCGAAAACCGGTGAGCCTCGGGTTTTGCCTATAATTCAGAGCACCACTTTTAAATACGACACCGGCGAGGCCATGGGAAAGCTTTTTGATTTGCAGGAAGCCGGATATTTTTATTCCAGGCTCCAAAACCCCACATGCGATTGCGTGGCGGCAAAGATATGCCAGCTTGAGGGCGGAACTGCGGCTATGCTCACATCATCGGGGCAGGCGGCTAATTTCTTTGCTGTTTTCAATATCTGCTCCAGCGGAGACCATTTTATCAGCCTGTCCACGATTTATGGCGGCACGTATAATCTTTTTGCTGTGACGATGAAGCGCATGGGCATCGACGTAACCTTTATAAGCCCTGACTGCACGGAAGAGGAATTAAACGCCGCGTTCAGGCCAAACACAAAAGCCGTTTTCGGCGAGACGGTGGCGAATCCCTCCCTTGCGGTGCTGGATATAGAGCTTTTCGCAAAGGCGGCCCATGCCCACGGTGTGCCGCTTATTGTTGACAATACTTTTGCAACGCCTGTTAACTGCCGCCCCTTTGAGTGGGGCGCGGATATTGTCACCCACTCCACAACAAAGTATATGGACGGCCACGCCACAAGCGTCGGCGGCGCCATAGTTGACAGCGGAAACTTCAACTGGGATAAATACGCTGATAAATTCCCGGGACTTACTACTCCTGACGACAGCTACCACGGTATCACATATACGAAGCAGTTTGGGCAGGGGGGAGCTTATATCACAAAGGCTGTTGTACAGCTTATGCGCGATTTAGGTTCTACGCCGTCGCCGCATAACGCGTTTTTGCTCAATCTGGGCCTTGAGACGCTCCATGTCCGTATGCCCAAACACTGTGCCAACGCCCAGTCTGTGGCCGAATACCTTAATAAGCATGAAAAGGTGGCGTGGGTATCGTTCTGCGGGCTGCCCGGCGATAAATATTATAAGCTGGCGAAAAAATACTTGCCGAATGGCTCCTGCGGCGTGATTTCCTTCGGCCTTAAGGGCGGCAGGAAAGCGGCCGAGGAGTTTATGAAAAATCTTAAGCTTGCCGCCATTGTAACACATGTGGCTGACGCAAGGACCTGCATCCTCCATCCCGCCAGCACCACGCATCGCCAGCTTAGCGAGGAAGAGCTTAACAACGCCGGCGTGCCCTCCGACCTTATGCGCCTCTCAGTTGGCATCGAGGATGTGGAGGATATTATAGCGGATATTGAAAACGCACTTGCTGCTGTATAATAAGAAGGAGATTTTGCCAGATGACGATTTATGACGAGCTTTCGGCCCGGGGACTTATCGCCCAGGTGACAGACGAGGAAGAGATAAAAGAGCTTATAAATAACGGCAAGGCGACGTTTTATATCGGCTTTGACTGCACGGCTGACAGCCTTACCGCAGGCCATTTTATGGCGCTGACGCTTATGAAGAGGCTTCAGCAGGCCGGCAATACGCCTATCGCTCTTATAGGCGGAGGCACCACGATGATAGGTGACCCTTCCGGCAGGACGGATATGCGGAAAATGCTCACAAGAGAGGATATCGACTATAACGCTCAGTGCTTTAAACGCCAGATGGAGCGCTTTATCGACTTTGGCCCCGGCAAGGCAATGATGCTCAACAATGCCGACTGGCTTTTAAACCTCAACTATGTGGAGCTGCTCCGGGAGGTCGGCACATGCTTTTCTGTCAACAATATGCTGCGCGCCGAGTGCTATAAGCAGCGTATGGAGAAGGGGCTGAGCTTTTTTGAGTTTAACTACATGATAATGCAGTCCTACGATTTCTATCACATGTTCCAGACCGTGGGATGCAATATGCAGTGCGGCGGTGACGACCAGTG
>CAZBUH010000003.1:0-29769 GCA_964495095.1 uncultured Oscillospiraceae bacterium
GCGGCGATGGCCTTGTAGACGTCCTCAGCCCGGTCACGGAAATTTTTCTGCATTTTTGCGGCCTGGGCCTCTGTGCCGGCAAGTATCGTCATATCGAGGATGGTGCCGCCGCCGTCGTTTAAGGCGAGACGGGCAATATGGCCGCCGCCCTCCGACGGAAAGGAGGAGGTGTGTATCATGCTGTCCCGGCGCTGCGCGGCCGCTGCCCGGGACGTGTCCTCCTCGGCCCTGGAGCGGACGGAAAAGGGGAGGCTGCTCTCGGTTATTCTGCCGTTTCGGGCGCCCTTTTCGGTGATGGAGTATTTGCCGTCCTTCTGCTCGATGTGGCCTGTGGAAACCATGTCCGCAACGCATTCTGCGAAGTCGAAATATGAAATGCCGCCGTCAAACAGGGTAAGTTCCGACAGCTCCTCAAGAGTAACCGGCGCAGCAAGCCTGTTTAAGACAAAAAGCACGAGTATCTTGATATCAAATTTTTCATGGATAAAGCCATGCTGAGAGTCCATCTGATACCTCCAGGTTAAGTGGGGCGGAAACCGGCGCCGCATTCTATGCTTTTTGACTATTATAATACAAAACCCGGTACAAGTACAATATTTTATTTTAAACTATCATCTTATGACAAAATATGGACATAAGGAAAAGTATAATTAAGCTGTCACCTGGAAGAAATTCAAATTACAGCGCGGCCATGCCCGCCGTTAGGTGACGAATAATTACAGTCAAAGCTTCTTATTAAGCAATTATGGAGGTGTGCTTTTGAAGACCGCGACACATTTTGAGGAAGGACGGCTGAGAATGTACCTTATTGGAGAGCTGGACCACCATGCGGCAAGGGAGATGATGATGGAGATTACAGAGAAAATTGACGCTCTGCTGCCGGCGGAGTGCGTGCTGGATATGTCGCAGCTTACATTTATGGACAGCTCCGGGATTGCCGTCATAGTGAAAACAAAGCGGCGGATGCAGGAGATAGGCGGAAAAATGTGGGTAGAAAATGTTGGCAAGCAGCCACTGAAGGTGCTGGATGCGTCCGGGATAGGCAAAATAGTGAAAATAGCTGAAAGCGTAAGGGAGTAATTACATATGAAAAAGGAAATAAACAGCATGAAATTGGAGTTTCCCAGCCGCTCCGCCAATGAGAGCTTCGCCAGGGCGGCGGTGGCATGCTTTGCCTCCCAGCTTGACCCGACGTTGGACGAGCTTGGGGACATAAAGACGTCCGTGAGCGAAGCGGTGACGAACTGCATCGTCCATGCCTACCCGCAGGAGATAGGGAAAATATGCCTCAAGGCCAGGATACTGGATGATAATATTCTTGAGGTCACCATCCGGGACTGGGGCGCCGGGATACCGGACGTGGAAAGGGCTATGACGCCCATGTACACCACCGGCGGCGAGGAGCGCAGCGGCATGGGCTTTACGATCATGGAGAGCTTTATGGATAAGCTCTCCGTAAAATCAAAAGAGGCCAAGGGGACTACCGTAACCATGCGGCGTAAAATATCCGTAAAGCCGGGAAAATGAACGACAACGAAAAGCTGCTCCTGCTGGCCCGGGAAGGCGATAAAAATGCCGTGCAGCAGGTGATAACTGAAAATTCCGGCCTCATCTGGAGCATTGCCCGCCGGTATTTCGGCAGGGGCGTGGACCCGGACGACCTTTATCAATTGGGCTGCGTCGGGATGCTCAAGGCCGTGACGGGCTTCGACCCGGAATACGGCACCAAATTTTCCACCTATGCCGTCCCTAAAATAGCAGGGGAGATACGGCGGTTCCTCCGGGATGACGGGGGCATAAAGGTGAGCCGCAGCGTAAAGGAGCAGGCCAGGAATATAAGAAACGCCAGAAGCCTGCTGGAGCAAAAGCTGGGCCGTGAGCCGACAGTCTCCGAGATTGCCGCCGAGACCGGCATGACGCCGGAGGACATAGCCGCGGCGGAGACGGCGGCGGGGGAGCCGGAGTCACTGCAGCAGGAGCTGGCGGAGGGTATGCCGCTGGAGAGCGTGCTGGGCGACTACAGCCAGGAAGAAAAAATGGTGGAGTATATTGCTTTGCGGGAGGCCATAGAAAAGCTGCCGGAAAATGAAAAAACGGTCATCGCCCTGCGGTATTACAGAGGTATGACCCAGGAAAACGCCGCAAAGATAATGAAAATATCCCAGGTACAGGTGTCCAGAATAGAACGCCGGGCCGTGGAAAAGCTAAGGACGCAGTTAACATAAAATCGAAAAGCTGCCCGGAGGCGCCGGAATATCACACCCGGACAAATATGAAAACCGGCGGACGCAGAAGCTTCATCTGTGCCCGTCGGTTTTTGATATCCATATTGCCGGCGCCGGCGCCGGGAGGAAGCGTCAGGCTTTTTTCATGTGCTTTGCGGCGGCTTTGAGCATCAGGCGTTTTGTGCCGGATTTTTCAAAGGCGATTTCTATAAGCGCGTCGCCGCCCATGGCCTGGAGGGAGATTATAACGCCGGGGCCGAAAGCCTCGTGCTCTACGGCGTCGCCGTTCTTAAATCCGGTAATGTCCGAGGCCGAGGGCCTGGGCGCGGACGCGACGCTGTATTTCTTTTTCGGCGGCTGGCTGTAATCATAGCCCGGGCCGGTTTTCCTGCCGGAATAGCTGAAAGCTGAGCGGCGCTCAGACTGGAAGCCGCCCTCCCGATGCTGGCCGCCGGATTTGCCGTGAAGCCCGTAGGAGCTATATCCGCTGGGCCGGGACTCGATTTTCTCCATGTACTCCTCCGGTATCTCGCCTATAAATCTCGAGGGCAGGTTTGAGGACGTGCGGCCGAACAGCATCCTCTGCCGGGCGCAGGTGAGATAGAGCTTCTTTTTTGCCCTGGTGATAGCCACATAGCAGAGACGCCGTTCCTCCTCCATCTCCTCCGGATCCCCTATGACACGGACGCCGGGGAACATGCCCTCCTCCGCGCCGACGATAAACACGGTTGGAAATTCCAGGCCCTTGGCGCTGTGCATGGTCATCATAATAACGCTGTCGTCGCTCTGGTCATACTGCTCAATATCCGTATAGAGGGATATTTCGTCGAGAAATCCTGAGAGCGGGGCCTCGTCGCCGTTTTCCTTAAGATAGGATATGATATTTGTCTTAAGCTCGTTTACGTTTTCAATCCTGTTTCTGTTCTCATCCGTGTCCTTTTCGGAGAGGGCCTTTACATATCCGGTCTTTTCAATAAGAGCGTCGTAAAATTCGTCCAATCGGGCGGTTTTCTCCATATCCCGCATGTCCTCGATGAGATTTAAAAACAGATGGAGCTTTCCCGCGGAGGCCCGGAGCTCCGGAATATCGCCGGAGCGCTTAATAACGTCATATATGGATACGGCGTTTTCGGCGGCTGTCTGCCGGAGCCGCTCAACGGTTGCGGCGCCGATGCCGCGGGGCGGGTTGTTGATTATACGCGTGAGACGAAGGTCGTCGTTAGGGTTATTTATGACGCAGAGATAGGCCACCATGTCCTTTACCTCTGCCCGGTCGAAAAACCTTGTGCCGCCGATAATTCGGTAGGGGATGCCGTTTCTCTGAAATTCCCGTTCAAACTGGTTTGACTGGGCGTTCATCCTGTACAGTATGGCGTTATCCCGCCAATTTGCCCCGGTGCTGTGTCCGGCGAATATCTGGGCGGCCACATACTGGGCCTCCTCGTATTCGTTCTGGGCGGAGTAGAGGGTTATCTTGTCGCCGCTGGAGCTGTCGGTCCAGAGCTCCTTGCCCTTACGGCCCAGATTGTTGCGTATCACCGCGTTGGCGGCGGCCAGGATATTGCCGGTGGAACGGTAATTCTGCTCAAGCCGTATGGTGCGGGCGCCCTTATACCGGTTTTCAAAATTCAGGATATTTTCGATAGTGGCCCCGCGGAATTTGTATATGCTCTGGTCATCATCGCCCACGACGCAGATATTTTCATAGCCTCCGGCCAGATTTGAGGCCAGCAGGTACTGGAGATTGTTGGTGTCCTGATACTCGTCTATGAGCACATAGCGGAATTTACGCTGGTAGTAATCCCGGACGTCGTCAAATTCCATAAGGAGCCTGACGGTGAGCAGGATAAGGTCGTCGAAATCCACGGCGTTTGCGTCCTTAAGGCGCTTTTCATAGGCCGAATAAGCGGCGGCGATGTTCTTTTTGCGGATATCCCCGCCGGCTGACGCCGCAAACTGCCGGGGTGTAACCATGGCGTCCTTTGCCCGGCTTATGTAGTTTAAGACCGTTTTAGGAGGATATGTCTTTTCGTCCAGATCAAGCTCCTTCAGGATACGCTTCATTATGGAATTGCTGTCCGTGGTATCGTATATTGTAAAACCTGGGGCGTAGCCCAGGCGCTCTATGTTCCGGCGCAGTATACGTACACAGGCGGAGTGGAAGGTCATGGCCCAGACGTCGTTGGCCTCGGGGCCGAGCATGGCTTCAAGGCGGGACTTAAGCTCGTCGGCGGCCTTGTTGGTGAAGGTTATGGCGATAACCTGCCAGGGCTGGGCGGGCTCCACGGCGCAAAGTGACCGGAGGCGGCCTGCATCGGCGGTCTGGGGGTTTTCAGCGCAGCTTTCCAGAAATTCAATATCCGCCTCAGTGACATTTTCCGGTATCTCATTGCAGTCGGAGCCGCGTCCAAACTCCAGCAGGTTTGCGATCCTGTTTATAAGCACCGTGGTCTTGCCGCTCCCGGCTCCGGCCAGAAGGAGCAGGGGCCCCTCGGTGGTCAGGACAGCTTCCCGCTGCATGTCGTTGAGCCTGCTGAACTTGGCCCCGATGGCCCTGCGCCGCGCAGAGATAAAACGGTTTTCAAATTCTGTCTGTGTCATGGCGTCACCTTATCTATAAAATCAATGGAGTTTTCATTATATCTGAATTTTCAGGAAATTGCAATTACGGCGCGACGCCGTCCCGGTCGCCGCCCGTGGGGATTTAATATGGAACTTTACAGATTATCCTTACGTCTAAAGCGTAAAGGGGGAATTATCTGTGAAAAAATATATCTCGCTATTTATGGCGCTTCTTTTCGCCATATCTCTCGGAGGCTGCACCGGGGAAAAATCTGAGCAGGATGCTAAACCGGTGATTTATCTGTACCCTGAAATGGAGACGGAGGTGGCTGTAAGGCTCAACTATTCCGGCAGGCTCACCTGCACCTACCCGGAGTATAACGGCGGCTGGCGCGTCCTTGCCAGGCCCGACGGCTCGCTTAAGGATTTGGAGACAGGTGAGGAGTACTCCTATCTTTTCTGGGAGGGGATGTCCAATGCGGAGTACGACATGAGCCGGGGATATGTGGTAAAAGGGGAGGCCACGGCCAAATTCCTGCGGGAGATTCTCCAGGCCATGGGCCTCACGCCGAAGGAGTACAACGAATTTATCGTCTACTGGCTGCCGAAAATGCAGGATAACCCGTATAACCTCATAACGTTCCAGACAGAGGCGTACACGGAGGGCGCGAAGCTGGAAATTGAGCCTGAGCCGGATTCCATGCTCCGTGTGTTTATGGCGTATAAGGCGCTCTCCGAGCCCGTCAGCGTGGAGGAGCCGGACGCTGTGACGCCTTTTGAGCGGAAAGGCTTTACAGTAGTCGAGTGGGGCGGCGCGGAGGTAAAATAGCGTCACAGGGCGGCGGCTTCGCCGCCGTCCTTAAGCCTGCGCCATACTGTGAGCATCATTGTGGTAAAGCAGGCGACGCCGCCGATGAAATTTGAGATTGGCTCGGCGAGAAATACGCCGTCGGTGCCGAGCCCCAACGCAGGCAGCCACAGCGTGAGGGGGATGACGATTATGGCCTTGCGCAGCAGGGAGAAGAACACCGCCTGCTTTGATTTCCCGAGGGCCACAAAGGCCGACTGGCCGGAAAACTGCAATGCCATCATAAAGATGCCGAAAAAGTATATGTGCATGGACCGCGTCCCGGCGTCCAGCAGCTCAGGATTGCTGCTGAAGAGCCTGATGAAAAATTCCGGGAAGAAGAACAGCAAAGCCCATATTGCGAAGGTAAAAACAATGCTGAAGCCTGTGGAGAATTTTATGCCGGACTTCACCCGGCTGTATTTCTTTGCGCCGTAGTTGAAGCTCAGCACCGGCTGCGCGCCGCTTGTAAGGCCCTGCACGGGCATGGTTACTATCTCCCGGATGGAATTTATAACTGTCATAACGCCCACATAGAGGTCGCCGCCGTACTTTTGCAGTGTGGCGTTGCAGATTATCTGGACGGAGCCGTTTGTGATTGCCATAATAAAATTTGAAAGGCCCAGCGCCGCAATCTCCCTGACGATTTTGAAGTCGATTTTCAGGTTTTGCAGCGTGAGCTTTATAAGTGCCTTTTTGCCGGTGAGAAATTTCAGCACCCAGACGGCGGAGGCAAGCTGGGCTATTATCGTGGCCAGCGCCGCGCCCTGTACGCCCATTCCGAATGCAAAAATGAACAGCGGGTCCAGCAGCAGATTAAGCGCCGCGCCGATGGATACTGTCAGCATACCGGTAATGCCGAAGCCCTGGGCGTTTATGTAGTTGTTTAGCCCCAGGTTTACCATGACAAAAAGAGTGCCGATAAGATAGATGGATATGTATTGGTCGGCGTAGGGGTATGTGACGTCGCTTGCGCCGAAAAGGTACATAAGCGGCTTTTTAAAAATATAGCACAGTACCGCCAGCACAGCGCCGGAGAGAATGACCATGGAAAATGAGTTGCCCAAAATGCGTCCGGCCCTTTCGTTTTGCCCGGCGCCCCTTGCCATGGAGAAAAGGGGAGTGCCGCCCATGCCGAAAAGGTTTGCAAAGGCGGTTATTATCGTTATGACCGGCAGGGCGAGCCCCACGCCGGTAAGAGCGTCTGCGGAGGCGCCGTCGATACGGCCTATGTATATCCTGTCCACAATGTTGTAGAGCAGGTTTATAAGCTGCGCCAGCGTCATGGGAAGGGCAAGACGCAGGATATTACCTGTGACGCTGCCCTGGCTGAAGTCGCCGTTTTTAGTCTTTATCGTAAAAATCACCCCACAACAGTATAAACTCAAAAGCAGAAATATGCAATGTTAAGGGCATAAAGTAAGAGCGGCACGTTACCGTGCCGCTCTTACTTTATGAATAGAGGATAAAATGAAAAAGATGAAAATAACTCCTTGCAAGTATTATATTAATGTCTAGTTATTAACAAAACAACCCTCTATTTATTTCAAATATATTAAATATCAAATAAGTTTTATGTTAATCAGGAAAAGGACCTGAAATTATAGAAAAATCAGTCATATCCGAAGCCGTAATATCCGTTTGAAACCCTTGTAAAATCAAGATTTCCATCGCTTCGCATCATCTGCCCGTAGCGCCTTACGGAGCCGCCCAGAGCGGCGCCGGTATCAGCCGGAGTCCTGAGAATTATCCTGTCTCCGGAGAGCACCCCGGCCAGGATCGACAGGGCGTCTAAGATATGCTCGTCGGGGCAGAGAAGCTCTTTTATGAAAAGCGTCCCGTCCTCCAGATATTCACAGCACGCCGCTCCGGAAAAGCCGGAGGCGTTTATCATAAAGAGATTCCCGCCGGTATCGGTGCAGAGACGTTTTTGGTAGCTGATGCCGGAACCGTCAAACATCATAAAGAGCCGTCCGGTTAGAAAGCTGTTTCTGAAGCTGTTATATTCGGACGGGACAGCCGGTACGGCGCTGCCGGACGCGGGCTTCAGGTCACTGCGGGAAATTTCGGCCTCCCGCAGGTAAAAGCAGTCCCGGTAGCCTATGCGGCTGGTGTAGTAGGGGAAAAGGCTGTCCTCCGCCGGGCAGAGGGAATTGCACACATAGCCCCTTGAAAAATCGTGTTCAATCGCGGCGCACATTACCCCGAAGCCGTAACCGCGGCCCCTGTGCTCGGGGTAAGTGGCCAGGGCATAGGTTATGCTGGCCGGAAGGACGCTGCCGTCGGGAAAGCACATGCCGCCCATGGGCACCATATATATTCCGCTTATAATAACGCCATCCAGCTCCATGACCATCGCCCCGCCGGGCCTGTAGTTATATTCAAAAAACGTGTCGATATACTGCCTTTCGTCTCCGAAAACCGTCTCCCAGAGTTTTTTGAGCTGTTCCTCGTCTCCGGGGCGGCTGAGGCGCATACACTGCAAATTAATCACTCCATACAGCCGTGTGTTTTTCCACCATAAATTCGGGGTAGTAGGACTCCTTTGCCTTGCGGAGATTTTCAAGGCCCATGTCGTCCTCACGGTTTATATACTTTATCTCAGGGTGCTTTTCCGTGACGTACCGGACAAATTCCCGGTTTATCATGGCGTAGGAGCCCTGAATATCGTAATGGGCTTTTTCAAAATGTACATCGTAGGTGTCGGAGCCCGTTTTCTCTCCGATGGTATAGGCGATCGTTTTGCCGCCGGCTCTAAGTATTCCGCCCTCAAGGCCGAGATACTCGTAATTTGCGAAGGTGCGGCGGAGTGCCAGCACCTCGTCCTCGTATTCCGACGGATCGTCGCCGCCGTTAAGGGCCAGCCACTCTTCGTTAAAGGCGGCGCACTGGCCGATATTTTCGGCCGTTACAGGCTCAAAGGACCAGTCGGGGTTATTCTCGATAAAGCGGTTTATGTGGTTGCGCTTCGCGTGGAGCTTTTTGCCGCCGAGTGAGGCCAGCTTTTCCGCGGAGTAGATGTAGTCGTATACGAATCTGTCATTTGTGAGCTGGAATTCTCCCGGAAACATAGCCTCCAGCGCACCAATGTGCGGAGCGGTTATGCCCCGGAGCCGCAGGGGTACGCCGTGGGAGGCGGAATCCTCCTTGAGGGCCAGTATGGCGGCCTTTGTGTCGCCGGCCCCTACGGGGTAGGCGTAAAATGGGTGGTCCTCATAACCGAGGCGGATGGCAAGGCAGCCGTGGACCTCAGCGACTTTCTGCATAAATGAGTCGTCCCATACGAAAATATTCGTGAAATTGTGGTCGGCGCTTCTGGAGTCCTCCTCTTTGCAAAGTTTATCAATCCAGTCCTTATCCTCTAATGTCACTTGTTTAAAGGGAATCATATCAAAGTATCACCTTAGTATATATTTTTTCTCAGACCGGCTAATTTTACCACAATTTATGAACCGGCACAACAACCAAATGTAATATAAGTTATATAAAAATATAAATAAGCAGATAAACCGTGGTATATTTCATATGTACGTGTGGCTGCATATTTCCCGTATTTTCGCCTGAAGTACCTTGAGGTCGGCAAAGGTGTCGGGCTTCAGATTCTGATTCCGCAAAAGGGCGGAGGGGTGGTACAGGGCGATAAACTGGGTGCCGCCCTTTTCAAACCATTGGCCGTGCTCTTTGGATATTTTGAAATCCGGCTTTATAAGGGACATGGCGGCAATCCTGCCGAGGCACACCAGGATTTTGGGGCGCAGAAGCTTAAATTGGGCGCGGAGCCACCCGATACAGGCGTCCTGCTCGCTGCCCAGCGGGTCACGGTTCTGGGGCGGGCGGCATTTGACTATATTGGCGATATAGATGTTTTTCTCCCGGTCAAGGTCGATTATGGATAGCATATCGTCCAGCAGACGGCCTGCCGCGCCGACGAAGGGAATACCCTGCAAATCCTCGTTCTCGCCGGGGCCCTCGCCTACGAGCATTACCTCTGCGTCCCGGACGCCCGCCCCAAAGACCACGTTGTGCCGGGTCCCGGCCAGCTCGCAGCCCGTACAGCCCATACAGGCGGACTCCAGCTCGTCCCATGTGTAAGCCATGAAAATTTCTCCTTTTGGTGGAAGTGTAAAAAGTATAGCATAAAACCGGCATATTGGCAAACGGGCCCGGAAAAGAATTGCGGAATTTGGCGCCGGTATTGACAAAGCTAAGTGAGAAAAGTATAATTAGTATAACAAATCATACTTTTGGGAGGATAACTGAAATGCCGCAGGGAAAATATATCTGGACAGCAAAGGTGGGCGAAAAAGGGCAGATAGTCATACCAAAGGAGGCCCGGGACGTATTTAACATAAGGCCCGGGGACACGCTGCTTTTGCTGGGTGACGAAAATCAGGGCATAGCCATAGTGAATAACGCGCAGTATATGGAATTTGCCAAGGCCATATTTGACGCTCAGACGGGGGAGAAGAAATGACGGAAGCTATAAGGACCGTGGGCCTTACGAAGAAATTCAAGGATAAGACCGCGGTGGAAAATCTTGACCTTACCGTGCGGGAGGGGGAGCTTTTTGCGCTTTTGGGTGTAAACGGCGCCGGAAAGACTACCGCCATAAAAATGCTGACCTGCCTTACGCCGCCCACCTCGGGCGAGGCGTATATTTTGGGCAGAAGCGTCCTGAAAGACCGGCGGGAGGTAAAGGGGCTTATAAATGTATCCCCACAGGAGACGGCCGTTGCGCAGAATCTTACGGCTCTGGAAAACCTCGAGTTTATAATGGAGGTATACGGAGATGCAGGAGGAAAAGAGAGGGCCGCGGAGTTTGCAGAGCGTTTCGGGCTGCACGAGGCGGCGGGAATAAAGGCGAAAAACCTGTCCGGCGGCTGGAAAAGGCGGCTGAGCATCGCCATGGCCCTTGCCACAGAGCCGAAGGTGCTCTTTCTGGATGAGCCTACGCTGGGGCTTGACGTGCTGGTGCGCCGTGAGCTCTGGCGGATAATCGGCGAGCTCAAGGGAGAGGTGACGGTTATACTAACCACCCACTATCTGGAGGAGGCCGAGGCCCTGGCGGACAGGATAGGCATCATGGCTGAGGGCAGGCTGCGGGCCGTGGGGCCGGCCGCCGAGCTCAAGGCCATGGCCGGCAGGGAAAATTTCGAGGACGCTTTTATAGAACTTGCATCGGGGAGGGGAATATAGTATGCGGACGCTTGTTTTTTCCCGGAGGAATATGAAGGAGATGCTGCGGGACCCGCTGAGCTACATATTCTGCCTCGGTTTCCCGATTGTGCTGTTCCTGCTTTTCAGGCTCATAAGCCGTTACGCGGCAGGGGCATACTGGTTTGAGGTAAAGAGCCTGACTCCCGGCATACTTATGTTCTCCTATTCCTTTGTGATGCTGCATATGACGCTCCTTGTCTCCAAGGACAGGACCACTTCATTTCTTATGAGGCTTTTCTCGTCGCCCATGACGGCGGTAAATTATGTGGCGGGCTACGGCCTTACGGGCCTCGGGCTGGCGCTGGGCCAGTCTGCGGTGTGCTGCGCGGCGGCGTGGATAATATGCGCCGTGTCAGGCGGGGAGTTTCACTGGGGAGGCGCAGCGCTGTGCATCCTTGCGATGATTCCGGTGATGGTGATTTTTATCGGGCTGGGCATACTTTTCGGCAGCCTTTTCAGTGAAAAGTCCGCGCCGGGAGTATCCTCGGTGATAATATCGGTCTGCGGCGTCCTTGGCGGGGCCTGGATGCCCCTTGAGACAATGGGCGGCTTTGAAAAGCTTTGCCGCTGTCTGCCCTTTTATCCGGCGACGATGGCGGGACGGACGGTGTTTGCCCTTTCAAAAGCGGGCTTTGATAATTTCTGGCTCAACATTATAATAACAGCGGCCTACGCCGCGGCGGCGTTCGCCCTGGCCGCCTTTGCCTTTAAAAGCAGGATGAAAGCTAAGTAATAAACCGAAAACCGGGACGGACACATCCCGGATTATACACAGCTAAAAAATGCAGTCAAGGCTCCCCGGCGCCTTAAGGTACCGGGGAGCCTTTTGCGCCTTAAATCCTGCGGATTGGCGAAAGGCTTGCCGAGCAGGATATAAGTACATAGGTAGCTTAAAAATCCTGCTCTTGACATTAAGCGGTATGCCAACTTATAATAATAAAAATAAGGGATTATAAATTGATTTTCCCGCTGTTTTACGGTTTTGGATTTGAAAGGGGCTCAAAATGGACGAAAATAAGGAGAAGCTTCCGTTTAAAAAGTGGTTTACAGACGTTTTTTGGTATCACTATAAATGGTGGTTTATCGCCGGGGTTTTTGCCATCACGCTTATTGTCTGCATTACGGTGGAGGCTCTTGGAAACGAGAAGTACGATTTTACAGTGGTTTTCGGCATAAGCGGGACGGTATCCGAGGAGTACATGGAAGAATTCGAGTCCGTTGTGGGAGAAGCCGTGGGCGACCTTGACGGCAGCGGAGACGTGAATATCCGGGTAGTCAGCGTTGACGTGAGCAACAGCGAAAACGGCAGGGACGTCAGCGCCCTGGGCGTCAGCGAAAACACGGAAGAAAATAACCAGAGCCGTATGCTCCTCTACCTTATCGATGAGGAGTACACCCTCTATATCCTGGACGACGATTCCGCCGCCCTCTACTGTGCGTCGGATTATTTTGAGGATAAATTGGCGGATTACGGTATCCGGTCTGAGGCGGACAACCCCTATATCGTGAAGGTCAGCGATACGCCCATTTTCCAGCGTATGGGGCTGGACGGCAAAAATCTCTACGCCGCGATTATAGATTGGACGACTGTCGGAAAGGGCAGCCAGGAACGGACTGACGCCACCGTGAGGGCCCTGGAGGCAATTTTAAATACGAAGTGATGTAAAGCGGCAGGCGCGATAATTGCGCCTGCCACGATTCTTGCGGGATGATATGATTATGGAGAAAATTTTAAGCAGGAAAAACCCAAAGGCGGCGCATTTGAAAAAATTGGGGCAGAGCAGGGAGTACCGCCGGGAGACGGGCCAGTTCCTCTGCGACGGTATAAAGCTCCTGAGAGAGGCGCTGGAAAACGGCGCGGAGGTTACATGCGTCTTTACAAGCGCGGAGCTGGAGCTTCCTGAGGGCATACCGGCCTATTTCGCGCCGCAGGAGCTTATAGACAGCATATCCCCCATGAAGAGCCCCCAGCAGGTGCTTTTTTCCTGCCGTATGCCGGAGCCCGCGGGGGAGATAGGGGCCGGCCGCCACATAGTGCTTGAAAATATCCAGGACCCGGGAAACGTGGGGGCGGTTATACGCTCCGCCGGGGCGTTTTTTATAGACAGTGTGATACTTGTGGGGGCCTGCGCCGACCCTTATAATCCAAAAACCGTCCGGGCTACCATGGGGGCCGTGTTCCGGCAGAAGATAGCGGAGACGGATTATGAGGGCCTGGAGGAAATGCGGTGCCGGGGCATAAGGCTTTTCGGCGCGTATCTCGGAGAATCCAGCCGCGATGTGCGCGATGTGGATTTTTCCGGCAGCGCGGTCTGTATCGGCAGCGAGGGCCGCGGGCTTTCGGACAGGCTGCTTGCCATGTGCGATGAAAACGTGATAATCCCAATGAATCCGAAATGTGAATCGCTGAACGCCGCTGTGGCGGCGTCAGTTATAATGTGGGAGATGACGCGAAATGACAGAGCTTAAATATTGGGTCTGGCTTTCCACCCGCCAGAAGCTGGGTAAAAATCAGGCAAACGACCTTCTCCGGCGCATCGGCTCTCCGGAGGATATATTCAGGGCGGAGGAGGGGCAGCTCAGAAAAGCCGGGATAAGCTATAAGCCCGCCCTGAATTCGCTTAAGGATAAATCGCTGTCGGCGGCGGAGAGGATAATAGACCAGTGCCGGGGCAAAAAGTATTCCATTGTGACCCAGGAGGATGAGGAATACCCGGAAAAGCTGAAGAATATCTACGACCCGCCTCTGCTGCTCTATGTAAACGGTAAGCTGCCGGATGTGGACAGGGAGCCGTCGGTGGCGATGGTGGGCACCAGAAAAGCTATGCCTTACGGCGTCCGTGAGGCCGGCAGAATAGCCGGGGAAATAGCTTCAGCCGGCGGCGTCGTGATTACCGGCCTTGCTGCCGGGATAGACGCGGCCTCCGCCCGCGGCGCCCTGAGCGCCGGAGGGAGCGTTGTGGGAGTGCTGGGCTGCGGCCTTGACGTGGTTTATCCCAAAGGCAGCGAGGAGCTTTACATGAAAACCGCCGACAGCGGCGCGGTGGTAAGCGAATATCCTCCCGGAACGAGGCCGCTGCCGGGAAATTTCCCGGTGCGGAACAGGATAATAAGCGGACTTTCGGACGGCGTGCTCATAATTGAAGCGCCAAAAAGGAGCGGCTCGCTTATAACTGCAAATCTGGCTATCGAGCAGGGCCGCGAGGTGTTTGCCCTGCCGGGAAATGTGGACTCCTACAATAACGAGGGCTCCAACAGGCTTATTAAGGACGGCATAGCCGCGGTGACGTCGGGAGAAGATATAATTGAGTCCCTGAGAGACCGGTTTTCGGGAAAAAAGCCGGCGGTCAGGACTGTTTTGCGGGAGGAAACGCCAAAAAAATCGGTTGACAGCCGGGCGGAAACAGAATATATTGAAAAAACAAAGCCTCTGGAAGGGCTCAGTGAGGATGAGCTTAAGGTCATATCGGCAATATCAAAGCCCAACACCCATGTGGACGACATAATCGACGTGTCCGGGGTGACGGCGGCAAAGGCGCTGTCGGCCCTCACCATGCTTGAAATAAAGGGATATGTTGTAAGAAGCGCGGGAAAACGCTTCTCGCTTAACATTTGACCAAAGGTAAGGAGAAAAATTCCAAATGGCAAAAGCAAAAACCAATCTTGTTATAGTGGAATCACCGGCAAAAGCAAAGACTATAGGGAAATATCTGGGAAATGGCTATAAGGTAACGGCTTCCATGGGACATCTGCGGGATTTGCCCAAGAGCACCATGGGAGTGGATATAGAGCACGGATTTATCCCTGATTACCGCCCCGTAAAGGGCAGGGAGGACACCATCGCGGAGCTGGAGAGGGAAGCGAAAAACAGCGAAAAGGTATACCTCGCAACCGACCCTGACCGTGAGGGAGAGGCCATATCCTGGCACTTAAAGGAGCTTTTGAAATTAACGGACGACAACACCTATAGGGTGACCTTCAACGAAATTACAAAAAAGGTGGTGCAGGAGAGCATCCAGCATCCCCGGGCAATAGACCAGAACCTGGTGGACGCCCAGCAGGCGAGGCGCATACTGGACAGGGTGGTGGGCTATAAGCTCAGTCCTCTGCTCTGGAGGAAAATACGCCGCGGCCTGTCGGCGGGCCGCGTCCAATCGGTGGCCACAAGAATGGTGGTGGACCGGGAAGAGGAGATACGCGCGTTTACACCGGAGGAATACTGGACTCTCGACGCGGTGCTCAGCAGAACCCAGGGCGCCGGCGGGTTTACCGCCAGATATTACGGACCCGGGGATAAAAAGGGCGAGCTCCGCAGCAAGGAGGAAGTGGACAATGTGGTGTCCGCTGTGAAAGCGGAGCCCTTTATAATAAACGCCGTGAAGCGGACGGATAAACAGAAGTCCCCGGCACCCCCTTTTATAACCTCCACACTTCAGCAGGAGGCGTCGAGAAAGCTCGGCATGACGCCGCGGCGCACCATGTCCATAGCCCAGCAGCTCTATGAGGGCGTCGATGTGAAGGGCAGAGGCACCACCGGCCTTATAACATACATGAGAACAGACTCCCTGAGAATTTCCGACGTTGCCCTTGCCGCGGCCAAGGAGCTTATAGTTTCAAGATTCGGTGACAGCTATTATTACGGGAAATACAGGACCTTCAAGACAAAAAGCGGCGCCCAGGACGCCCATGAGGCCATACGGCCCAGCGATGCTGCTATTACGCCGGAGGAGATAAAAGGCTCCGTTACAAACGACCAGTACAGGCTTTACCGCCTTATCTGGGGCCGTTTCGTGGCAAGCCAAATGGCAAACGCCGTATATGACAGCGTGACAATAGACGTGCGTTCCGCCGGATATCAGTTCAGGGCGGTAAACCAGGCCCTGAAATTCGCCGGCTTTACGGCGGTTTATGAGGAGAGCCTTGACGAGGAGAGCGAGGAGAAATATTCGCCCCTGCCGGATATAAAGGAGGGGGAGAGCGTCTCCCTTAAAGATATAAAGACAGAGCAGAAATTCACCCAGCCCCCGTCCCGGTACACCGAGGCGAGCCTTATCAGGGCCATGGAGGAGACGGGAGTGGGAAGGCCAAGCACCTATGCGCCTACAGTGTCCACCATACTGGACAGGGAGTATGTGGTGAAGGAGGGCAAGACGCTCCGGCCGACGCCTCTGGGCGAAGTGGTGACGAAGCTTATGAAGGAGCGCTTCCAGGACATAGTGGATCTTGGCTTTACCGCCAGGATGGAGGAGAGCCTGGACAGCGTTGAAAAGGGCCAGCGCCAGTGGCAGAGCCTCCTTGCGGATTTCTACTCCGGCTTTGAAAAATCACTGGACGACACCGAAAAGGCCCTGGAGGGAGAACACATAAAGGTGCCTGACGAGGTGTCGGACGAGGTCTGCGACGTGTGCGGAAGGCAGCTTGTTGTGAAAACGGGCCGTTTCGGCCGATTCCTGGCCTGCCCCGGATATCCGGAGTGCACCTTTACAAAGCCCATCGTGGTGGAAATGCCGGGCAAATGCCCCAGGTGCGGCAGCAGGATATTAAAGCGCACCTCCAAGCGGGGCTACGCATATTACGCCTGCGAAAAGGGCGCGGCCTGCGGCTTTATGACCTGGGATGTGCCGGTAAAGGATAATTGCCCGGTATGCGGCAAGACCATGTTTAAGAAGTCCGGCAGGGGCTTTAAAAAGCCCTTCTGCATAAATGAGGAGTGCCCCAATTTCCTGCCTGAGGACCAGCGCGGATATAAGAAAAAGACAGCGTCGGAGGAAGCGCCGGCGGAGGCTTCCGGCGAAAAAACGGCGGAAAAGAAGAAAAAGACCTCCGCGAAAACGGCGGCGGCGAAAAAGACCGGGGCGGCCTCCGCAAAAAAGCCTGCGGCGAAAAAAACCGCCGCAAAAAAGACGGCCTCAAAGACAGCGGACGCCGAAAAGGTGACCGAAAAGACCGGAGCTAAAAAGACTGCCTCCAAAACCGCCGGGAAAGCGGTGGACGCGGAATGACGGTAACTGTTGTGGGCGCGGGTCTCGCGGGCTGCGAGGCCGCCTGGCAGATGGCCCGGAGGGGTATCTCCGTGGAGCTTATAGAGATGAGGCCGGAAAAAACTACGCCGGCCCACTCCACCGGGAATTTCGCGGAGCTTGTCTGTTCAAACTCGCTGCGCAGCGACGAGCTGAGCAACGCGGTGGGGCTTTTGAAAGCGGAGATGCGGCTTTTGGGCAGCGTCATAATGGAGTGCGCCGACGAAAACAAGGTCCCGGCCGGCGGCGCCCTCGCTGTGGACAGGGAGGCTTTCTCAAGGGCTGTCACGGATAAAATAAGGAGCCACCCGGGAATACGGGTTGCGGAAAGAGAGTGCACCGATATCCCTGAGGGGCGCGTAATAATAGCCTCCGGCCCTCTCACCTCCGACGCGTTGGCGGAGGAAATAGGCCAAAAGTGCGGCGGGGAATTTCTGAATTTCTATGACGCGGCCGCTCCCATAGTAGCCTTTGACAGCATCGATATGGAAAAGGCCTGGTTTGCCTCACGGTACGGTAAGGGCACCGCGGACTACATAAACTGTTCCCTTACGGAGGAGGAATACAGGGCCTTCCACAGGGAGCTTGCGTCTGCGGAGCAGGCAAATGTCCACGGCTTTGAGGACAGCGGCGTTTTTGAGGGCTGTATGCCGATAGAGGTAATGGCCCGCAGAGGCTATGACACCATGCGCTACGGGCCGCTTAAGCCCAAGGGTCTGCCGGACCCGAAAACCGGGCGGGAGCCATATGCCGTGGTTCAGCTCAGAAAGGATAACGCCGCCGGGACGATGTATAATATCGTGGGCTTTCAGACCCATCTGAAATTCCCGGAGCAGCGCCGGGTATTCGGGATGATACCGGCCCTGAAAAACGCGGAATTTCTCAGATACGGCGTTATGCACAGGAACACCTATCTCAACTCACCAAAGCTTTTGGACAGGTACTACCGGCTTGTGTCGGAGCCGCGGATATCCTTCGCCGGGCAGATGACGGGAGTCGAGGGCTATGTGGAGTCGGCGGCGTCCGGGCTCCTGGCCGGGGTGGAGACGGCCCGGGAGCTTTTGGGCGATAAGCCGGCGGATTTTCCCAGGATCACCGCCATAGGCGCGCTGGCGCTCTATGTGAGCGACAGGACGGTGACGGATTTCCAGCCTATGAATATAAATTTTGGAATTATCGAGCCTTTGGGATATAAAGTGAAAGGGAAGCGGAACAAAAACGCTGAGATATCGTCCCGTTCTCTGGAGTACGTGAAGGAGTGGTTAAAATAAAGATAATCGTTGACGCCATGGGCGGCGATAACGCCCCTTTGGAAATAGTTAAGGGCGCGGTGGAGGCCGCTCAGAAGCTTAATATCGACGTTATACTCACCGGCAGGGGCGACGCGGTGCTGGACGCCATACAGAAGCTGGGTATGAGCGATCTGCCCAAGGGCGTCGAGATAGCCCACGCCTCGGAGGTTATAACCATGGAGGACGACCCGGCTCTCGCAGTGCGGCAGAAGAAGGATTCCTCCATGACGGTGGCTCTCAGCATGCTCCGGGACGGCATGGGGGACGCGGCGGTTTCCGCAGGCAGCACAGGGGCGCTCCTTTCCGGGGCCACGCTTGTGGTAAAACGTATAAAGGGCATCCGGCGGGCTGCCCTGGCGCCGTATATCCCCAACGGAGGCGGCGGGATGCTCGTTATAGACGCCGGGGCCAACAGCGAGTGCACGGCGGAATATCTCCTTCAGTTCGGGTATATGGCCTCCTTTTACGCAAAAAGCCTGCTGAATATTGAAAAGCCCAGAGTCGGCCTTCTCAATATAGGGGCCGAGCCCTCCAAGGGTACGGAGCTTCAAAAATCCGCCTACGGGCTTTTTACTAAAGCGGCGGAGACCGGAAGGATAAATTTCGTCGGCAACGTGGAGGCGCGGGAGGCTGTTATGGGCGGCTGCGACGTGCTGGTGTCCGACGGATTTTCCGGGAACGTGTTTTTAAAATCTGTGGAGGGCACGGCGCTGTTCCTGTCCGGAGAGCTGAAAAAGATGTTCACGAAAAATTCCGGCACGAAGCTGGGGGCTCTGCTCTGCAAAAGCGGCATAGAGGATTTTAAAAAGAGGATGGATTACGCGGAATACGGCGGTACGGCCCTGCTAGGGATAACAAAGCCGGTTATAAAGGCCCACGGCTCGTCTGACGCCAGGGCTATATACAACGCCATCCGCCAGGCGGTAAACACCGTAAACGCGGGCGTTGTCCAGGGTATACAGGATAATATAGAGTATATGAAAATAGACGGGCAGGGGGCTGCGGAATGAAAGAGCTTGAGGAAAAGCTTGGGTATGAGTTTAAAAACCTGGAGCTTCTGCAGACGGCCCTTACCCACAGCTCCTATGCCAACGAAAACCGCCATAGCGGCGCCGTCTGCAACGAGCGGCTGGAATTTCTGGGAGATTCCGTCCTGGGGATGACGGTGGCGGATTACCTCTACAGGCAGCACGGCAGTATGAGCGAGGGCCAGATGACGAGAATGCGGGCGGAGCTTGTCTGCGAACAGAGCCTTGTAAATGTGGCAGAGAAGATAGCCCTGGGCGAGTACCTGCGTCTTGGAAAGGGCGAGGAGCTGGGCGGGGGACGCCACAGAAAGTCCATAATCGCCGACGCGGTGGAGGCTGTCATTGCGGCGGTCTACCTTGACGGCGGCCAGGAAAAGGCCGCGGGGATTATATATAAATTCATACTCGGGCCTATGGGCGGCGAGATTTTGGAAAACCACGACTATAAAACGGCCCTGCAGGAGCGCGTACAGCGGATGGACGGAAAGTGCCTCCACTATGAGCTTACAGGCGAGAGCGGGCCGGACCATATGAAGATGTTCACCGTGGAGGTAATGCTCAACGACAAGGTGCTGGCCTCCGGAACGGGACACACCAAGAAGGCCGCGGAGCAGGCTGCGGCGAAAAACGCCATGGAGGGTATGAAATGACTCCTAGACGGCGCATAGTCCCAATCTTTGTACCGCATCTGGGCTGCCCCAACGACTGTGTTTTCTGCAATCAGAAGCGCATATCGGGGAGTATTGTGCCCGCTGACGGGGACACTGTGCGGGAAATAATGACGGAGGCCATGAAAACCATGCCCGCAGACCGGCCCTGCGAGGCGGCTTTTTATGGCGGGAGCTTTACGGCAATACCGGCGGAGGAGCAGGAGGAGCTTCTCGGCGCGGTATTGCCGTTTCTGCGGCCTGGGGACGGAATAAGGCTGTCCACGCGCCCGGACTGCATTGACAATCAGGTGGTGGAGCGGCTTCAAAAATACGGCGTTACTACCGTGGAGCTTGGAACACAGTCGATGGACGACCAGGTGCTCATAATGGCGGGCCGGGGCCACACGGCGGAGGACACTGTACGGGCCGCGAAAATGGTAAAGGACGGCGGCTTTGAGCTTATAGTACAGATGATGACCGGCCTTCCGGGGGACACCTGGGAAAAATCGGTGGAGACGGCAAAAAAGATATGCAGGCTGCACCCGGACGGGGTGCGTATATACCCCACGGTGATAATCCGTGACACGGCTCTTTACGATATGTGGCGGGACGGCCGGTATAAGGAGCACACGGTGGATGAGGCAGTGGAGCTGTGCGCGTGCCTTGCGGATATTTTTGAAAACGCCGGTATACCTATAATCCGCCTGGGGCTTAACCCGACGGAGGAGCTGTCCGGCGGCTCCGCCGCAGGCGGCGCTTACCATCCGGCGCTGGGCGAGCTTGTGTATTCAAGGCGGTATCTGAACAGGGCCAGGGAGCTTTTAAATGCGGAAAAGCCGGAGATATCCGTGAGCCTTGGGGTAAATAAAAGGCGGGTATCCATGCTGGTTGGCCAGAAAAGGCGGAATATTGAGGCGCTTAAGTCGGAATTCAGGCTTAAGGAGATAAAAGTGGTGCCCATGGATATACCGGAGGGGAAGATAGTCGTAGCGGGCAAATAACAGTTGTAAAATTTATTTTATTGGTTTATACTGTATAATGTATTTTTATTAGGAATAAGGGGCGTATGTTGTGTATCTTAAGGCGCTGGAAATTCAGGGCTTCAAGTCCTTTCCTGAAAAAACACGTCTTACATTTGAAAAACCCGTAACGGCCATAGTCGGGCCTAACGGGAGCGGGAAATCCAATATTTCCGACGCTCTCCGCTGGGTCATGGGCGAGCAGAGCTCAAAGGCGCTCAGAGGCGGAAAAATGGAGGACGTTATATTCGGCGGCACCGAAAGACGGAAGCAGCTCGGCTTTGCCGAGGTGACGCTGGTGGTGGATAATTCCAGCGGCGTGTTCAGCGTGGAGGAAAACGAGGTCGCCATTACCAGAAGGTACTACAGGAGCGGCGAGAGCGAATATTACATAAACAGGGAGAACGTGCGCCTTAAGGATGTAAATGAGCTGCTTATGGATACCGGCCTTGGCAAAGAGGGCTACAGCATAATCGGGCAGGGCAGGATCGACGAAATACTCTCGGCCAAGAGCACAGACCGCCGGGAGATATTTGAGGAGGCGGCGGGGATATCACGCTACCGCCACCGGAAGGAGGAGTCGGAGCGGAAGCTGGAGCACACCGACGAAAACCTTCTGCGTGTAAACGATAAGATAGCCGAGCTGGAGCTTCAGGTGGAGCCTTTGCGCACTCAGGCGGAGACGGCTAAAAAGTATCTTATACTCCGGGATGAAATGCGCGATATGGAGATATCTGTCTGGATGGAGAATCTGGACAGGCTGGCAAAGGACTCGGAAAAGCTTCAGCAGGACTGGGACAGCGCCAGAGAAAGCCTGGATAAGGCCCGCCGGGAGCTGGACGAGCTGTATAAAAGCTCAGAGGAATTTGCCGAAAAAATGCACGGCAAAGACGTTGAAGCCGAAAGTGTGCGGGAGGAGATTTCCGCCCTTGAGGGCAAAAGCGCGGAGCTGGACAGCGCGGCGGCGGTTTTGAAGGCAAATTTGCAGCACAATATAGAGAGCGCCGCCCGGGTTAAGGAGGGCCTTGCCCAGCAGGAGGACAGGGAGAGCGGAATATCCGCCCAGATTGTCCAGCGTGAGGAGCGCATGGGTGAGATCGACGGCAGCATGGCAAAACTGAGCGAAAAAGCCGCAGGCTGCGCTGAGGAGCTGGAGGCCATAACCGGCGAAGCGGGCGAGGCCGCGAAAGAGCTGGCCGGGTATATGAGAGAGGAAAACGAAACGGCCGAGCGCCTTTCTGCGGCGAAAGGGCAGCTTTCGGCCCTGGCCTCGGCGGCTCAGGAGTTATCAGACCGGGAGGGCTCCTCCGCCGCGGATATCTCAAAAATGACAGACAGGCTGGCGGAGGCCAGGTCAGATGCCGAAAAAAATACAGCGGAGCTTAAAGAGGCCGATGACGCCGCAAAGTCCGCCGCCAATATGGTCGCGGGCTATAAAATGCGTGTTGAGAGCCGCCGGAAAAAGGCCGGTGAGCTTGAGGACAAAAACATGCGGCTCACAATGGAAAGAAACGCGCTCATATCCCGGATAAACCTGCTGGCCGAGATGGAAAAGGAGTATCAGGGCTATTCAAGAGCCGTAAAGACCGTGATGCAGGACGCGGAACGGGGAGTGCTTAAGCATATCCACGGCACTGTGGGCGCAAATATCCGTGTGGAGGATAAATACGCCTTGGCCGTTGAGACGGCTCTCGGCGGCGCCATGCAGAACATAATAGTGTCCTCTGAGGAGGACGGCAAGGCCGCCATAAATATGCTCAAGCGCCGGGACGCCGGCAGGGCGACATTTTTGCCTATGACCTCCGTTAAGGGCAGCGTCTTAAACGAGCGGGGCCTTCAGAACGAGGAGGGCTTTTTCGGCATAGCCTCGGAGCTTGTAAAATTCGACGAGTGCTACAGAGGCATATATACGAGCCTTCTCGGCCGGACGGCGGTAGTCGAGGACATGGACTGCGCTATACGCATATCCCGCAGATTCGGCAGCCGCTTCCGTATTGTGACACTTGACGGGCAGATAATCAATTCCGGGGGCTCTATGACAGGCGGCAGCGCATCGAAAAACACCGGCATACTGTCCAGGGCAAACGAGCTTAAGCGCCTGGAATCCGGCCGTGAATCTATGGATGCGGACTGCGAAAAGGCGAAAAAAGAGCTTGAAAGCGTAAACCGTGAGCTTAGCGCGGCTGAATACGAGCTGGAGACAGCCTCCGGCGAGATGCGCGAGGCTGAGGATAAGGTGCTGCGGCTCCAGGCCGCGGCGGAGCACCATAAGGCACTTATTGAGGCGATGGAGGGAAATCTCCGGGATTTGCGGGAGGACTCCAAAGGCGTGCGGGAAAAGCTGGAGCAGAACGGTATTGAGATAGAAAACACCAGAAAGGACATCACTGTTCTCCGGAAAAAGGCGGAGGCTATACAGGGCAGGATTGAGGCCGCGTCCCAGGGGCAGGAGCAGCTTACCCAAAAACGGGAGGACGTAATGACGCGTCTTTCGGAGATAAGGGCGGAGCGGGCTTCCCTTGAGGCGGAACGGGCCGCGATAGAGCAGGCGAAAAGCGAGCTTCTGCAGCTTAGGGCCAGCCTTTCCGGAGGCAGGGAGCAGCAGCTTCAGATGCTGGAGGAGCTTGCCCGGCAGAATGAGGACATAGAGGCGGAGCTTCACGCCCGGGAGCTTGAAACGGGCAGGATAGCCGGTGAAATAGCGGATAAAAAGCAGCGGCTTTCGGAAATTTCCGCTGAAAAGCTGGAAATAGAGGCTCAGCGCACAAGGCGTGATAAGGAGACGCAGGAGAAGAATAACACCCTTCTTCAGTGGGAGCGGGAGTGCTCGCGCTTAGAGCAGAAAAAATTGGCGGCCGGTATGGAGGAAAAGCAGCTTGCGGACAAGCTGTGGGATAATTATGAGCTTACCCGCACAATGGCCCAGGAGGCCAGGCATCCGGTGGAGAATATGCAGGAGGCCGCAAGGCGCATCGGCGAATTGAAGCGGGAGATAGGGAAGCTCGGAAATCCCAATATCGGCGCTATCGACGAGTTTGAGAGGGTAAACACCAGATACACCTTCCTTACCGACCAGCGGGACGATATCGAGAAGTCAAAAAATGAGCTTCTGGGCATAATAGGCGATATAACCTCTGAGATGGAGGAGATATTCGCCAGGGAGTTTGCCAGCATCGACAAGAGCTTCCGTGAGACGTTCCTGGAGCTTTTCGGCGGCGGAAAGGCAGCGCTGGAGCTGGAGGACCCGGAGGATATTTTGAACTGCGGCATCGAAATAAAGGTGCAGCCCCCGGGAAAATCGCTGAAAACGCTGACCCTCCTCTCCGGCGGAGAAAGAGCGTTTGTGGCAATAGCGCTGTATTTTGCCATTTTAAAAGTGCGGCCCACGCCGTTTTGCGTAATGGACGAAATAGAGGCGGCTCTGGACGAGGCGAATGTCCTGAGATATGCAAACTATATGCGCCGCATGGCCGACAAGACCCAATTTATAGTGATAACCCACCGCCGGGGCACTATGGAGGAGGCAGATGTGCTGTACGGCGTAACCATGCAGGAGCAGGGAGTCTCCAGGGTGCTGGACATAGACCTTGACGATGCGGAAAAGACAATTGCGTCCTAGCATTTTTTGAAGGAAAAATATTTACCCCCCATTGTAATATTGGGTTTTAAGGCCGCTTTCGGCAGCGGGGGATTTATTTTGGCTTGAGGAGCAAAATCAGATGGGATTTTTTGAAAAAATAAAAAGCGGGCTTACAAAGACAAAGCAGAATATGACGGCCCAGCTCAACGGTATGTTCGCCTCCTTTACCGGGGAGAACGAGGAATTTTACGATGATCTTGAGGAGACGCTTATAATGGCGGACGTGGGGGTGGAGACCTCCACGGAGGCAGTGGAGAAGCTCCGCAGCGCCGCAAAGCAGAAGGGACTCCGCGGCGGCGAGGCCGTCAAGGAGGAACTGTGCGGCATTTTGACGGAAATTCTCGATATAGGCAGCATCGAGCTGAAACTAAATTCAAAGCCCTCCGTCATACTCGTAGTGGGCGTAAACGGAGTGGGCAAGACCACTACGATAGGGAAGCTGGCCATGAGGCTGGGAAGCCAGGGAAAAAAGGTGCTCCTTTGCGCGGGCGACACCTTCAGAGCCGCGGCGGCGGAGCAGCTCACTGTGTGGGCGGAGCGCTCCGGGGCGGATATAGTACGCCATGAGGAGGGCTCAGATCCCGCGGCGGTGGTTTTCGACGGCATAAACGCGGCCAAGGCCAGAGGCGCGGACGTGGTGATATGCGATACCGCCGGCAGGCTGCACAACAAGGCAAACCTTATGAATGAGCTTGCCAAAATCGGCAGAATAATAGACAGGGAGCTGCCCGGGGCTGATAAGGAGACGCTCCTCGTGCTGGATGCCACCACGGGCCAGAACGGGCTTTTGCAGGCAAAGCAGTTTAAGGAGACCTCCGGGATTACGGGGATTGTCCTTACAAAGCTGGACGGCACGGCAAAGGGCGGCATAGTATTCGCTATCGCGGCGGAATTGGGAGTGCCGGTAAAATATATCGGAGTCGGAGAGGGAGCAGAGGATCTGATGCCCTTTAACGGACGGGAATTTGTGGAGGCGCTTTTAAATTGAAGCTGATACTGGCAAGCAACAATAAGGGCAAGCTCCGCGAGATGCGGGAGATATTGGCGGACCTGGACGTGGAGGTAATCTCCCAATCTGAGGCCGGGCTTCAGCTTGAGGCGGAGGAAAACGGGACTACCTTTTATGAGAATGCGAAAATAAAGGCCAGCGCCGCCTGCGCGGCCCTGGGGCTTCCGGCTGTGGCCGACGACTCCGGCATAGTGGTGGACGCGCTGGGCGGGGAGCCGGGAATATATTCCGCCCGATACGGCGGCGATAAGTGCAGGGACGACAGGGAACGGCTTTTTTACCTGCTGAAAAATATGGAGGACAAAGAGAACAGAACCGCCCGTTTTGTGTCGTCGATAGTCTGTGTGTTTCCGGACGGCAGCGAGATTGCCGCGGAGAGCGCCTGGGAGGGAAGTCTGCTTCGGGAGCCTGTGGGCGACGGGGGCTTCGGCTATGATCCCATATTCTATTCGCCGGAATTTAAGAAATCCTCCGGGGAGCTTACGCCGGAGGAGAAAAACAGCGTCAGCCATCGGGGCAAGGCGCTGAGAATTTTTGAAAAAAAGCTGAGGGATCGTCTTAATGATAACAAGTAAACAGAGAGCACAGCTTAGGGGCCTTGCCAACGATATTGATACCATAGTCCATATCGGGAAGGATGGCATTACCGATAATGTAGCCGCGCAGGCTGCCGACGCCCTGAAAGCACGGGAAATTATAAAGGGAAAGGTGCTTGAAAACTCCATGCTCACCGCCAGGGAGGCATGTGAGGAGCTGTGCCGCAGATGCCTTGCGGAGCCTGTTCAGTGTATCGGCTCAAAGTTTGTCATTTATAAGGAAAACAGGGATATGCCTAAGGAGAAAAAAATAAAGCTTGTAAAGTGAGGGCTTGTGATGAAAATCGGCATTTTCGGCGGTACATTCAATCCTCCGCACACAGGGCACATAGAGGCGGCCAGGGCGGCCTCGGAAAAGCTTGGGCTTGATAAGCTCCTTTTAATGCCGGACGGGCAGCCGCCCCATAAGAGGCTGCCGGAAAATTCTCCAACGGCTGAGGACAGGCTGAACATGCTGTCTATAGCCGCAGAGGATCTCGACATGGCGGAAATCTGCGGTATGGAGATAGAGCGGGGCGGCGTGAGCTATACAGTGGACACACTGAGGGAGCTCAGGGCCAAATATCCGGGCGATGAGCTTTTCCTGCTGGTGGGCACGGATATGTTTTTGAGCCTTGAAACGTGGCGCGAGAGCGAAAACATATTGCGGAGCGTGAATATAGCCGTATTCTGCCGGGCCGATGGCGAGAGCGGGCCGGTAGAGGAATATGCCGGTAAGCTCCGGAAGAAATACGGAGCGCGGATAACGGAAGTAAAGAACAAAGCGGTGGAGATATCCTCAGAGGAGCTGAGGCGTCAGCTTCAAAGCAGGGGCGGCACCGTGTATTTAAACGACAATGTCTATGCATATATAATTAAAAACAGGCTGTACGGGGCAAAACCCAGCTTTGACTGGCTCAGAAGGAAAGCCCATAATATGCTTCTTCCCAAGAGGAGCCTTCACGTAATAGGCTGCGAAGAGGAGGCAGTGAAGCTGGCCGCCCGCTGGGGCGGCGACGAGGAGGAGGCCAGGACGGCCGCGATCCTGCACGATATTACAAAAAACCTGGAACTTGACGAACAGTTGCTATTATGTGAAAAGTATGGTATTATAACGGATAATGCTGAACGTGAGGGAGGCAAGCTCCTCCACGCGAAGACCGGCGCCGCAGTGGCGAAAGAAGAATTTGGCGTGAGCGACAGGGTTTACAGCGCGATATTTTGGCATACTACCGGTAAGGCGGATATGTCTCTGCTTGATAAGATAATATACCTTGCCGATTACATAGAGCCCCACAGGGATTTCGACGGGCTGCGGGAGCTGAGAAGCCTCGCCTACACGGACCTTGACGGAGCGCTGCTCCGGGGGCTTGAAATGAGCCTGGAGGATCTTACATACCGGGGTATCCAGCCGCATATGAGGACGCTGGACGCTATAGCCTGGCTGAAACACATGTCCTGAATGGGAAAGGGAAAGTTTTTTATATGAAAATCTTCGGAAATGGAAAAAGCAAACAGCATGTTGCTTCAAAGTCCGGAAAGGCAAAGGCCCCGGAAAACAGCAAAGATTCAAACACACACTACGCAAACGGCAGACCGAAAAAGAAGAAGAAAAACAGAGGCAGGACCGCGATAGTCATTGCGGCATCCGTTGTGGCGGTGCTTGCGGCGGGGGCCGCAGCCATAGCGTGGTGGATAAAGCCGCCGGAGACCGAGCCTCCTGACCCCTCGGCGGAGGAGAGCTTTGAACTGAGTACCGAGCGGGACGATATCCAGTTTGACGACCTCAGCCAGAGCGACAGGCAGGAGATAGAAATAGAAGGCGAGGACCTTGAATCCGGCGTGGCGCCTATTTCCGCAGATGCCGACAGGGTGGACGGCATGTACACCTTCCTTGTGGTCGGCATGGACGACGGAAACGGAAATACCGACACGATAATGGTGGGAATGCTGAACACCGTAGACCACGAGCTCAACATAGTCAGCATTCCGAGAGACACCCTGGTTAACGTGGCCTGGACCCCGAGAAAGGTTAATACCATCTACTCGGTGCGAAAGGGAATTGACGGGCTTGTGTCCGGCATCAAGGATATAATAGGCTACAGCGTGGACAGCTACGCGGTAGTAGACCTTGAGGCGTTTAAGGCCGTGGTGGATTGTATAGGCGGCGTTGATTACGATGTGCCTATAGATATGTATTACTCTGACCCGGCGCAAAACCTCAGCATAAATCTTAAAAAGGGTATGCAGCATTTGAACGGCGAGCAGGCCATGGGCGTTGTCCGCTTCAGAAAGGGATACGCAAACGCAGACATAGGCAGAATAGGCACTCAGCAGGATTTTCTTATGACGGTGGCAAAACAGCTCCTGTCTATAGGGAATATTACAAAGATAAACGAGTTTGCCGAGATATTTACGGAATATGTGGACACGAATATGAGCGTGGCAAACCTTGTATGGTACGGCACGGAGTATCTGAAGCTCAGCTCCGACGATATCCATTTTTATACTATCCCCGCGAATTATTACGACAGCGTAAACAAAATATCCTACGTGACAATCTATGTGGATGAGTGGCTTGAGCTTTTAAACGACAGCCTTAACCCCTACGATAAGGATATAACTGCGGCAAACCTTAACATATTGACACGGAACTCTTCCGGCAGCCTCTATGCTACCAGCGGCGTACGGGCGGGAAGCAGTACATGGGGCAATTCATCCTCCAACGAAAAAAATCCGACCCCGAAGCCAACGGTGACGGCCACCATTCCGGAAGATCCTTCCACATCTCCGACTGCTGATCCGTCAGATGCTCCGACGGAGCCGGGAACGACAGAGGATCCGGGAGCTACCGATGATCCGGACGCCACTGATAATCCCCAAACGACCGATGATCCGCAAATTACGGATACTCCACAGACCACGGAAATGCCGCCGGTCACAGACCCGCCGGCAATTACTCCGGCGCCTACCCCGACTGTGACACAGGCGCCTGCGACTTCCCCGGATAATCAGCCTGTTTCCGGAGGAGGGGAGAACACCGGAGGCCAATAACGAAAGGCAGGTATATATGCTTACTCCAATTGAGATTGCCGGGCTTGCTGTAAAAGCCCTTGACAGCAGAAAAGCAGCGAATATAAAATTGCTGAAAACTGAGGACCTTACAGTCCTTGCAAATTATTTCATCATATGCACTGCCAGCTCCACCACCCAAATGAAAACCCTTGCCGACGAAGTGGATAAGGTGCTGACAGAGCATGGAGAGCCGTCCCGCAAGGTTGAGGGCGACAGGGCAGGAGGATGGGTACTGCTGGATTTCGGCTGCCTTATAGTCCATGTTTTCCTTAAGGATACCAGGGAATTCTACTCTCTTGAACACCTGTGGGCGGACGCCCCTGAAATAGATATCAGCGGTTATTTGACCGTGCAACAAGAAGGTTTGTAAATGAAATACGAGTTTTCAAAAATTGAAAAGAAATGGCAGAGAAAGTGGGAAGAGGATAAGGTATACAGCGCTGTTACAGGCGCGAAAAAACCGAAATTCTACGGCCTTATAGAATTTCCGTATCCCTCGGGCGAAGGGCTGCATGTGGGCCATCCGAGGCCGTATACGGCAATGGATATAATCTGCCGCAAAAAGCGTATGGAGGGCTTCAACGTCCTTTTCCCGATAGGCTTTGACGCC
>CAZBUH010000003.1:29780-41853 GCA_964495095.1 uncultured Oscillospiraceae bacterium
TTGGCCTGCCCACGGAAAACTACGCTATTAAAAACAAGATACACCCGGCGATAGTGACAAAGAGGAATATCGCCAGGTTTACAGAACAGCTTAAAATGCTGGGCTACAGCTTTGATTGGGATAGAGTTGTTGACACTACCGATCCGGAGTATTACAAATGGACCCAGTGGATATTTATACAGCTCTTCAAAAAGGGCCTCGCCTATAAGACAAAGATGCCGGTAAACTGGTGCACCTCCTGCAAATGCGTGCTGGCCAATGAAGAAGTTGTAAACGGCGTCTGCGAGCGGTGCGGCGCGGAGGTCATACGCAAGGAAAAAAGCCAGTGGATGCTGAAAATAACCGAGTATGCCCAGCGTCTGATTGACGATTTGGACGATGTGGATTATATCGAGCGCGTAAAAATCCAGCAGAAAAACTGGATAGGCCGTTCCACCGGAGCCGAGGTGGATTTTAACACCACCGAGGGCGACAAGCTCAAGATATACACAACACGCCCCGACACCCTTTTTGGCGCTACTTATATGGTAATATCACCGGAGCACGACATAATAAACAAATGGGCCGGGGAGATAAAGAACCTTGACGAGGTAAAAGAATATCAGGCGGCGGCGGCCAAAAAGTCAGATTTTGAGCGCACCGAGATGGCGAAGGAAAAGACCGGAGTCAAAATAGACGGCGTCAGGGCCATAAACCCTGTAAACGGCAGGGAGATACCGATCTTTGTATCTGATTATGTGCTTGCCACCTACGGTACCGGCGCGATTATGGCCGTGCCGGCCCACGACGACAGGGACTGGGAGTTTGCAAAAAAGTTCGGCTGCGAGATAATCGAGGTCGTTTCCGGCGGCGTTGACGTTCAGAAAGAGGCCTTTACCGCCAAGGACGACACCGGCATCATGGTAAATTCCGATTTCCTCAACGGGCTTACGGTGAAGGAAGCTATACCGGCCATGACAAAATGGCTGGAGGATAAGGGCGTCGGCACGGCGAAGGTAAATTATAAGCTCCGGGACTGGGTGTTTTCCCGCCAGCGCTATTGGGGCGAGCCTATACCCATAGTCTACTGCGAAAAGTGCGGCTATGTGCATGTTCCCGAGAGCGAGCTGCCTGTCCTGCTGCCGGACGTGGAAAACTACGAGACGACCGATACGGGCGAAAGCCCTCTTTCCGTAATGACGGATTGGATAAATACCACCTGCCCCAAGTGCGGCGGCCCGGCAAAGCGTGAGACGGATACCATGCCCCAGTGGGCCGGCTCCTCCTGGTACTTCCTGCGGTATATGGATCCCCACAACGATAAGGCACTGGCCTCTAAGGAGGCGCTGGAATACTGGTCCCCGGTGGACTGGTATAACGGCGGCATGGAGCACACCACGCTTCATCTGCTCTATTCCCGCTTCTGGCACAAGTTCCTCTATGATATCGGCGTGGTACCGACCAAGGAGCCTTACCAGAAGCGCACAAGCCATGGCATGATACTTGGCGAGGGCGGGGAAAAGATGTCTAAGTCCCGCGGAAATGTCATTAACCCCAACGATATAGTGGACGCCTACGGAGCGGACACCCTGCGGCTCTATATAATGTTTATCGGCGACTTTGAGAAGGCTGCGCCCTGGAACGACAATGCAGTAAAGGGCTGCAAGCGCTTTTTGGACAGAATCTGGAATCTGGCTGAAAGCCGGCTTCCCGGAGACGACAAATATTCGGCAAAGAACGAGGCTGAGATACACAAGACCATCAAAAAGGTCACAGAGGATATCGACAGTATGAAGTTCAATACCGCTATCGCCGCCCTCATGTCTCTTGTGAACAAATACTATGAGTGCGCCCCCACAAGAGGGGATATAAAGGCGCTGCTTCTTATGCTGTCGCCGTTTGCGCCCCATATAGCCGAGGAGCTGTGGGAGATACAGGGCTTCAGCGGCTACGCCTGCCTTGCCAAATGGCCCGGCTACGACGAGAGCAAGACCCTGGACAGTGAAAAGGAAATAGCCGTACAGGTAAACGGCAAGCTCAAATCCACCGTCGTTATTCCTGTGGATGCCGACGACGAGACGGCGGTAAAGATAGCGGAGGCCGACGAGAAGATACAGCGTATAATGCAGGGCATGAAGGTAGTCCGCACCGTTGTTGTGAAAAATAAGCTTGTAAATCTTATTTTAAAGCCTGAATAATGCTTGACATTTTCACTGTATGATTTTATAATATTACCGATTAAAGCCATAGATGAAATGGCCCTTAAAGCGCCGAAAGGCGTATTTGGAGGGAGGGAAAATCGATGTCATCGGAAATCCGAGTTAAAGATAATGAGTCTTTGGAGAGCGCACTTAAGAGATTTAAGCGCAGCTGCGCCAAGGCCGGCGTTATGGCTGACCTCCGCAAAAAGGAGTATTACCAGAGTCCAAGCGTTAAGCGCCGCAAAAAATCTGAGGCTGCAAGAAAAAATAAAAATAAGAGATATTATTAATATCGTTCCTCCGCACTTATACGGTGCGGAGGAAGTTTTCATTGTGAAAGCAAAAATATCTACAGAAAGGCGGTCAGCAGTATTTGAAGCTCTTGTTGCGGTATGCAAAACCGTTTGCCATACCTATGATTTGCGTACTTGTTTTAGTTGCGAGCCAGTCTATCGGTGAAATAATACTACCAAAGCTGCTGGCGGATATGATAGATAGCGGCATCGCTTTTGACGATATGTCAGTTATTTGGCGGGACACCGCGTTAATGGCGGCGGCCGCTTTAGGTACCATGGCGGTGACCATTCTTGGAAATTTTATGAGTTCCAGGGTCGCGACGTCCATAGCGGCAAACATAAGAAGGGATATTTTCTTCAGGGTGGAGACCTTTGCCACTCAGGAAATCGATAAATTCGGCACGGCGTCGCTTATAACCCGTTCCACAAATGACGTATCCCAGGTTCAGATGCTTTTGTCAATGTTCATGCGCATGGGACTTTTTTCGCCGCTTATGCTTATAAGCGGCTTGATGATGGCCGTATCTACCAGCAGGCAGTTGTCGCTGATTCTGGTGGTGGCAGTTCCGATACTGGTAATATTTATCTCCATAACTCTGATTAAAGCTACGAAATATTTTAAGACCATACAGAAGAAAGTCGATAATATCAACATGGTCATGCGTGAAAATCTTACCGGTATGCGGGTCATAAGGGCATTCCGGAAGACACCCCATGAGATAGAGCGATTTGACGGAGCCAACGAGGATTATACCAAAATCTCTATCATCACAAACCGTATCATGGGTATGCTTATGCCGGCGGTTTCGCTTATAATGAACCTTACGACCATCGCGGTCATGTTCTTCGGCGGCCAGATGGTGATGAAGTCGGCTATTGACGTGGGCAGCCTTGTGGCGTATATCCAGTATATAACCCATATACTTATGTCCATAACCATAGTATCCACATTCTTTATGATGTACCCCAGAGCCGCAGCCTCAGCCGCCAGAATAGCAGAAGTCATAGATACCCGGTCTGACATACAGGATGGCGGATTCGCAGGCGAGACAGGAAAACGGGGCACAGTTGAGTTCAGAAATGTGGATTTTATCTATCCGGGAGCCGACGAGGAAGTGCTTCAGAGCGTAAGCTTTAAAGCGGAGCCGGGGAAAACGACGGCCATAATAGGCAGCACCGGATCGGGAAAATCGACTATTGCCAATCTCCTGCCCAGGTTTTACGACGCCACAAAAGGCGAGATCCTTGTTGACGGAGTGGATGTCAGGAAATACGACCTCAAGGTTTTGCGGGATAAAATAGGCTATGTGCCGCAGAAGGCGGTGCTTTTTTCCGGCACTATAGCGGATAATCTCCGCTTCGGCAAGATGGACGCCACTGAGGAGGAAATGCTGAAGGCGGCCCAGACCGCCCAGGCCATGGAGTTTATCTCCTCTAAGGAGAAGGGCTTTAACTCCTATATCGCACAGGGAGGAGCAAACGTATCCGGCGGTCAGAAGCAGCGGTTGGCGATAGCCAGAGCCATTGTGAAGCAGCCGGAGATATACATTTTTGACGACAGCTTCTCAGCCCTTGACTATAAAACCGATGCTGCGCTTCGCAAGGCTCTCAAGGGCGAGACAAAGGATGCGGCGGTAATAATAATCGCCCAGCGTATAAGTACTATTATGCACGCGGATTCCATAGTCGTTTTGGACGATGGCCGGGTTGCCGGAACAGGCACGCATGAAGAACTTATGGAGAGCTGTTCCGTTTACCGGGAGATAGTGGATTCTCAGTTTAAGAAAGGGGAACTGGATTCATGAGCGAAGATAAGAAAGGATCCTTGAATATGCCCCCTGAAGATTTTGAGACGCCGAAGGGCGATTCTCCGGGCCTTGACACTCCTTCCGGGAATGCTGAGAATGGGCCTGTGACTACTGAGCGCATTCCGCGCGGCGGAGGACCGGGAGGCCCACCGGGAATGGGCGGAGGCGAAAAAGCCAAAAATTTTAAGGGCACCATGGGGAGACTGCTGAAATATTTGGGCGCGTATAAGGTATCTATCGCCGTGGTAGTCATACTGGCCACCGCAAGCGCCGTCCTGACAGTCATTGCCCCAAACGTTCTGGGTCAGATAACAACAAACCTATACAATGGTGTGAAAACAGGCGAATGGGGAGGAATTTGGCAGGAAATACTCCGTATTCTTATAACACTGGCGGTGATCTATATATGCGCCCAGGGCTTTACCATACTACAGAACTTCATTCTGGCCCGGGTAACTTCCAGGATAGTTTATGATCTCCGCCGGGATTTGGATCTAAAGATTGCGAAACTGCCCCTTAAGTATCTGGACGGTACTACACACGGAGAACTGCTCAGCCGCGTGGTAAATGACACGGAAACCGTGAGCATGACGCTGCAGCAGTCTATGCCTCAAATCGTGACGGCGGTCATCACTTTTATCGGCGTTATATGCATGATGTTCAGCATAAATGTCGCCATGGCGGCGGCGTCTATGATAATAATTCCGCTGACAGTTATAATTTCGTCCGTTGTGGTGAAGAAATCCCAGAAATATTTCAGGGGCCAGCAGAAGGCTATCGGCGACATGAACAGCCATGTTGAGGAGATGTATACGGGACACACTATTGTAAAATCCTTTAATTACGAGGATAAGGCAAAGAGTGATTTTACCGTCATAAACGATAAAATACGCACCAACGCCAAAAATGCGGAGTTCTTTTCCAGCCTGATGATGCCGCTGTCCAGCGTACTTACAAATTTAAGCTATGCTGCAATGGCAGCCGCAGGATGTCTTAATGTTATAAACGGAAAAATAGATGTGGGCCAGGTACAGGCATTTTTGCAGTATATGCGCCAGTTTGGAATGCCCATAAGCACCATTTCGAATATGGCGTCCACACTTCAGTCCGCAGCCGCGGCGGCGGAGCGCATATTTGAAGTGCTGAACGAGGAAGAGGAAGTGCCCGATAAGGAGCCGCCGAAGATAATAGAGCATGTGAAGGGCAATGTGTCAATAGAACATGTAAAGTTTGGGTACAGCCCGGATAAGATAATAATTTCCGATTTGAACCTTGAGGTAAAAAGCGGCCAGACCATCGCCATAGTTGGTCCCACGGGCGCGGGAAAGACCACTCTCATAAATCTCCTTATGCGTTTCTATGACGTAAACGGAGGCAGTATCAGAATTGACGGCGTTGATGTGCGCGATATGCGCCGGGACGATTTAAGAAGTATTTTCGGCATGGTGCTTCAGGATACGTGGCTTTTTAACGGTACTATTGAGGAAAATCTGGCATACGGCAGGGATGGCGCCACCCATGAGGAAGTTGTGGACGCCGCCAAAAAGGCCTACGCCCACCACTTTATAAAGGCTCAGCCAGACGGATACGCTACGGTGATAAATGAGGAGGGAAGCAATATTTCCCAGGGCCAGAAGCAGCTTCTCACGATTGCCCGGGCTATAGTGGCGGACCCTGCGATACTCATTCTGGACGAGGCCACAAGCTCCGTGGATACCCGTACCGAGGTGCTTATACAGAACGCCATGAACAAGCTTATGGAGGGCAGGACCAGCTTCGTAATTGCTCACCGCCTCTCAACAATAAGAGGCGCCGACACCATCCTGGTCATGAACAACGGAAACGTAGTGGAGCAGGGAAATCACGATGAGCTCCTGGCTAAAGGCGGCTTCTACGCCGCGCTGTATAACAGCCAGTTTGAAAATTCCGAATCCGCCTGATATTGGCTTAAAAAGCAGGAAAATAAAAACAGTTAAATCTGCCGGTTTTGCCGCAGATTTAACTGTTTTTTTATTTGTGTGATTATTTTTCCTTTTTGATATGGTCCGGGAAAATTTTTTTCAGCTTATGTACCGTGAACTGTGCGCAGAGACCGGTGAAGGTGCCGGCCGCAATGCCGGATATCATCAGCACGGGAAGATAGCCGATAAGCGCGGGGGTGTTCGTCACAAGTATTGCCACGGCTATCTGGCCTATGTTGTGGGCGATCGCTGAAATAACGCTGCAAATCCATATCTGTTTTACGGTCACAATTTTCCTCATAACAAGCATTACAAGATAGCACATAAAACCGCCCGCCAGGCTGTACATAAGGGACATTGCCTGCCCGGAGAACATGCTTCCCAGGAGTATACGGGCAATGAGTATGGCTGCGGTGTCGCCCGGCCCCAGCAGGAACATCGAGAATACCGTGACTATGTTGGCAAGGCCCAGCTTTACCCCCGGTATGGGCACCGGGGAGGGAATCAGCATTTCGACTGCAAAGATTGCAAGGGCGGCCGCCGTTAAAACCGCGGCGCGGGTAAGACGTTTAAGCTTCATTCCAGGCTCCTTTACTGAGATACCGCGTCTATGCCGGGGGAAGTGTTTTCGGATTCCGCGCACTCCCCAATCCTGATGACAAGCCTGTGAGGCAGGCAGACGATTGGCGAGGCGCTGTCTGAAAGCCACCCCGCGTTTACGCATACCTGATCGGGGCAGTCGGCGTACAGCACGCAGATTCTGCCGTTTTCGACCCTTACGGTGTTTTCGCCCTTGTCATCAGACACCGTGAATTCATAGCCGCTTTTTACAAGAGAGAGGTCGATGGATTTTATGCACACTCCATCCTGATAGACGTTGGCGACAGTTCCTTCGGCCCTCCTGCCGCTGAGCCAAACGCATAAAATCACGCTTATTATGAGTATGGCGGCAATGATTATTATCCATGTACGGGTTTTAATCACGATGTATCACCGTCACTTCCGCGCCTGTATAGTCGTCTGCCGTGGTAAAGCCGCTTTCAAGCCCCTCTGTTATATAGATTTTACCGTCGTCCGTGACGAACACCGCCTCAAAATCGTCGCTTTCAGCCCAAAGCTGAGAGGCTTTTTCCAGTCCCATGACGAAAAGGGAGGTGGAGAGCCCGTCGCATAGCAGCCCGTTTTCCCCCACTATGGTGACGGAGATAAGCCCGCTGCTGGCCGGAGCGCCGGTGGAGGGGTCAATAATATGCCAGTAGGTGCTGCCGTCCTGCTCAAAGTATCTCTCATAGCCTCCGGAGGTGATAACGGCCCTGTTGTCTATCTCGAGCACACAGAGATTGCCTTGCCCCAGGGGATTTTGAATGGCAACGCGCCAGGGAGAGCCATCGGGCTTTGTGCCCAATGCGTGGACGTTGCCGCCCAGATTGAGCAGAGCGGATGTAACGCCGTTTTCGCGGAAAAGGTCTATAATCCGGCCGCTGGTGTAGCCCTTGGCCACACTGCCCAAATCAATCTCTGTCCCCTCGGGAAGCGTAACTGAGCTTACCCCGTCAAAGTCAATGCTCCTGTAATCCACGTTTTGCAGAAGGGCCTCTATTTCACGATCTTCCGGCACCCTGTAATCGCCGCTGGTAAAGCCCCATGTGCGGACTATTGGGTAGATTGAGATGTCAAGCGCCCCGCCGGTGCGCTCACAGAGCTGAAGGGACTGATTCAGTACCGCGGCGGTGTCCTCGCTGACAGTGCCGCCGCCGTTATGGTTTATGGCGTAGATTTCGCTGTTTTCGTCCGTTACGGAAAGCTTGCCCTCGATATCGCGTATAAGCTCTTCGGCCTCGTCTAAAAGCTCCGCATCGCCGTATACCGTGAGTTCCATGTATGTGTCCATTGCAAATACATAGGATGAGTTGAGCCCGGATGCTGGCGGAGAAGCAAGACTGGAATCCCCGCCGGCGCCGCATCCGGCGAGAATGCAGAGGGCAAGAAGCAGCGGGACAATTGATTTTTTCATCTGTGGTGTTCCTTTCAGACCGGTTTTTCGCGTTGGAGAGCGCATTTTGCCCCGCCGTGATTAGCAAGTCTCCGGAATTCTTAAGGCTGCGGAATATAGGTTTCAAGCTTTTTACACAGCTTCAAAAGCTCATCCTCCGGCATATCGCTGCTTTCGATATAAGCGCCGAAGTATTCTCCGGGCGTTCCGGTCTCCTTCAAAAGCGTAATCTGGGCCATATCGCCGATCGTGTCGGAGTATAAAACGTCCGGGGACATGCCCAGGGACTGGACCATTGAGTTTTCCATATCGGTGAGGGTGCAGCTTCTGACCGTGACGGTAAAGCCGTCTGCCTCGTACACCGCTGTAAGGTCGCCAGTTATGCCGTTTATGCCGGCGCTTTTGAGCGTACAGCCGTCCAGATATGCCTTGAAGCGGTCGGAATACTCAGAAAATTCTTTTTCAGAGAATTCCCGGATATAGAGGCTTGCTTCGCCCTCCGGCTCCGATGGGCGGGAGAGGTTTCCTGTGGCGGCAAGGGTAATAAGAACGGAGGCCGCAGCAATGGCAAGCCCGCAGATAACTGAAGCCAGCGTAAGCTTTACGCGCCTGCGTTTTGCCGTGTTTTTAAGGAATTTTGTGTATTCCTCATCCTTCTGGCTGGGGGATATGCCGTCAAACCGGCCAAAGTGGGGCTCCAAATCCCTTTCGGGCAGCGGAAGCTGCGCCGCCGCTGCCTCCAGGTCACCGGCGAGCTGGTGCAGGCTCCCGGCGCGGGCGCCTGCACGGGCGAGAGTTTCGGCGGCCTGACGGCGGTTGTTCAGGTCGTTTTCCGTTTCGCTTTTAAGCGCCCTTACTGCGTCGGGGATGATTTCCGGATTTGTGCGCATAAGTATTATCTGCGAGATTGAAAAACCGAATTTGCGCAGAACGGCTATATCATTGAGAGAGGCTATGTCGTGTTCTGTAAATTCAAGATAGTTCCTGCCCCGGATATTGTTTATTTCCGGGGAAATAAGTTTTTCCTCAATGTAGAAACGTATAGTTCGCTCGGTAAGCCCGGTTTTGATGCAGACTTCTTTTATTTTCATATAAGTCACCCTTTCCCTGTAACATAAGCGTACACTCTTACGTTACGTAAGTGTCAAGGGATTTTGCAAAAATTTTTGAAAAAATTTTAAAATGCGGCCGAAAGCCGTTCCAGAGCCTTTTCCAGGTAGTATGAAGGACAGGCCAGATTGACCCTTGCAAACTGCCCGTAGCCTGTGCCGTAATCAGTTCCGGCGCCTGTGAAGAAGTGCGCCTTTTTGTGCAGCAGCTCCAAAAGCTTCTCGTCGCTGAGCCCCAGAGAAGAAAAATCCACCCACTGGAGATACGTGCCCTCGAGAGGGCATACCGCAGCGCCGGGGAAGTTCTCAGCCATAAATTTTTTGATAAGCAGGTGATTTTCGTATATTACCTGGAGGGCGCCGTCCAGCCATGCGCCGCCCTTTGTATAGGCGGCCTCGCAGGCGGCAAAGCCGAATACGTTTATGTAGCCGCCGCAGTCCCTGGAGAGAACCTGGGAAAATTTCCGGCGCAGCTCCCCATCCTTTATAATGGTGTTGCTTATAGTCATGCCGGCAATATTGAAGGTCTTGCTGGGCGCCGTGAGGGTCACGGTTATCTTCGCAATATCGTCGGAAAGAGAGGCGATCGGAATGTGCCTGAAGCCTTTGTGGATAAGGTCGCAGTGTATCTCATCGGAGATAATGTAAAGCCCGTTTTCGAGGCATATTTCCGCAAGCTCCCTAAGCTCCGATTCAGTCCAGACGCGGCCCACGGGGTTGTGGGGATTGCAGAGGATAAGGGCGGTCACGTCCTTTTCGGCGGCCTTTTTGCGTATATCGTCAAAATCCATAGTGTAATAGCCGCTGCCGTCGTTTTTAAGGTCGCTTACGATAAGCCTGCGGTTGTTTGCCTTTACAGTATTTTCAAAGGGCTGGTACCGGGGGAACATGACGATTATGCCGTCGCCCTCTCTTGTAAGCACCTTTATGGCCCCGCCGACGGCATTTACGACGCCGTAGGACTGCACAAGCTCCTGCGGTTTTATATCAAAGCCATGGCGGGATTTAAACCAGCCGCACACCGCCTCAAGCATCGATTCCGGTGCGCCGCCGTAGCCAAAGGTGCCGTGAAGCGCCGTTTCGGAAACGGCAGACGCTATTTCCGGGGCCAGAGGGAATTTCATCTCAGCTACGCCGAAGGCGATGGTGTCCTTATCGTCAGCGCCCATTTTTTTGAGCATCTGCCACATAGGCGCTGCGGTGCCGTAGGCCGGGGCAAGGGTTTTGTAGTCATATATCATTTTTTGTACCTCCGGATGAAAAATATGTATACCATTTTTGGAATGGCGTGCTATACTTAATTACGCTGGCCGATTTTTTCGCCGCATATATTATAGCATACATATTAAAAAGGGAAAAGACATGATGTTTACAAACAGGGATTTGCGTAAGCTTATTGTCCCGCTTATAATTGAACAGCTTTTCACCGCCATGATGGGCCTTGCCGACTCGATGATGGTGTCTAATGTGGGTCCGGCGTCATTGTCGGCGGTATCTCTGGTGGACTCGGTGAACACACTGGTAATCCTGCTTTTGCAGGCCATGGCAACAGGCGGTGCGGTGGTATGCGCCCAGTATGTGGGGCGGTGCCAGCGGGATAACGCCGGCCATACGGCAAGACAGCTTCTTTTGTCGGTGACGGCGGCGTCGATTATCTTTACGGCGGTTGCCGTGATTTGGAAAAAACCTCTGCTCAGGCTTATTTTCGGCTCGGTGGAGGAAGAAGTTATGTCGGAGTGCATAACGTATTTTCTTATAACCGCCCTTTCTTATCCGTTTGTAGGCGTGTATAACGCCGCCGCGGCAGTGAGCCGGGCTGCGGGGGATTCAAAAACCCCGATGGCTATCTCCGGCGGAGCCAACGTGCTGAATATAATAGGAAATGCCGTATTGATTTTCGCTTTTCATATGGGAGTGGCCGGGGCGGCCCTTTCCACCCTTATATCGAGGATTCTCAGCGCGGCCGCGATTGTTATCGTTCAGAAGCGCCCGGGGCGGGCGGTGGAGCTCGGCAGCCTGCTTAATATACGGCCGGATTTTCCGGTGATGAAGAGGATAATGTCCATAGGAATACCCACCGGAGTGGAAAACGGCCTTTTCCAGTTCGGCAAGCTGGCGGTGCAGAGCACCATATCCACACTGGGGACGGCGTCTATTGCAGCCCAGGCCATGGTGTATAATCTTGAATACACAATGAGCCTGCCGTCCATGGCAATCGGCTTGGGACTTCTCACTGTGGCGGGCCAGTGCATGGGCGCGGGAAAGCCGCAGGAGGCCAGAAGATACGCAATAAAGCTGCTTATACTGTCGGAGATTTCCCTGCTTATTTCGGAGCTTGTTGTCACGCCGCTTGCCTGGCCGGTAACGCGGCTTGCGGGCATGACGGCGGAAAGCGCCGAGCTTACAAAGAATACGCTCCTGATTGTGACCCTTGTAAAACCGATCCCCTGGGTGCTGGCCTTTACCACGCCCTACTGCCTGAGGGCGGCAGGGGATGTGAAATTCGTAACAGTTGTGTCGGTGGCCTCAATGTGGGTGTTCCGCGTGGCGCTGGTACACATACTTTGCAGGTATATGGGCTTCGGCATTATGGGCGTCTGGATAGGCATGTTCGCAGACTGGTCGGCCAGGGGAATAATTTATATAGTAAGATTCCTGAAAGGGCGATGGATGGAGATTAAGGTGCTTAAAGAATAAATATACATAAAGTAAAAGCGGCAGAGATT
>CAZBUH010000004.1:0-37657 GCA_964495095.1 uncultured Oscillospiraceae bacterium
ATAAATTTGGGGAGATAATAATTGGGTAAATATTTCGGAACAGACGGTATAAGAGGCGTTGTAAACGATGCGCTGACAGCGGAGCTGGCCTACAGGACCGGCAGGGCGGCGGCCCTTGTGCTGGCAAAGGATAAGAAAACAAAGCCTGTTATAACTATAGGCAAGGATACGCGCATTTCCTCCGACATGCTGGAGGCTGCCCTTACCGCGGGGCTGTGCTCCTCCGGCGCGGATGTACTGCCGCTGGGGGTCATGCCCACACCGGCGGTGGCGTACATAACGGTGATGATGCAGGCGGACGCCGGAATTGTGATATCCGCGTCCCACAATCCATATGAACACAACGGGATAAAATTCTTCAATAAAAGCGGCTTTAAGCTGTCAGATTCTCTCGAGGCTGAAATAGAGGAGCTTATGGACCGTAAGGAGCCTCTGCCGGTAAAGACCCACGGAGATATCGGCCGTGTACTTGAAAATGACGGCAAATGGGAGACAGAGTACTTAGACCACCTTGAGGCGGCGGCTGAGGGAGAGATACGGCCGATGCGCGTCGTGGTGGACTGCGCCAACGGGGCCGCTTCCGCCACTGCGTCGAAGCTGTTTTCACGTTTCCCGATAGATCTTGAAATAATCAGGGATCACCCCAACGGGGTAAACATAAACGACAAGTGCGGCTCCACCCACCTTGAAAATCTCTCGGCGGTGGTAGTGTCCGGCGGCTACGATATCGGCATAGCCTTTGACGGCGACGCCGACAGATGCCTCGCGGTGGACGAAAACGGCAGGGAAATAGACGGCGATAAGATAATGGGCGTCTGCGGCAGGTACATGAAAGGGAAGGGACAGCTCAAAAATAACGCAATTGTCGCCACGGTCATGTCCAACATGGGCTTTCAGAAGTTTTCAGACGACAGCGGCATAAATCTTATGCGGGCAGATGTGGGCGACAGGAACGTGCTGGAGCTTATGCAGAAGGAAAAATGCAATCTGGGCGGCGAACAGTCGGGCCATTTGATTTTCCTGGACGATGCTACCACAGGCGACGGCCAGCTTGCCGCTGTAAAGTTCCTCAGCATAATTTCAAAGCAGAATAAAAAGGTCTCTGAAATAGTTGCGGATATTCCGCAGTTCCCACAAATACTCGAAAATGTTCCTATTTCCGGAGGAAATGAGCGAAAAAATGCAATTATGAACTCTCTAAAGTTAAAAGAAGCCATAGAGCTTCAGGAGAAGCGCCTTGGGGGAAAAGGCCGTGTGCTTGTCCGGCCGTCGGGCACAGAGGCGTTTATAAGAGTTATGACAGAGGCCGAAAAAACCGAGGATGCTGTCGCAACAGCGAACATTTTGGCTGAATTAATAAAAAACATATAATTTGTATGTAAAGATTTAATTTGTTTTTACAAAATGCTTGACATTTTGCGTTAACAGATTTATAATTAATTCAAATTTGTAGGTTAGTTTAATTTTATGGGTAATATTGACTACAACAGCCTGACTGACGAGGATCTTCAAATGCTTGCAGTATCAGGGAATATAGAGGCTCAGGATATGCTTGCCAGAAGGTATTATAAGTTGGTGCGCATGTCCGCGAGACCGTATTTCCTTGCGGGAGGCGAAGGGGAAGACGTTATTCAGGAGGGAATGCTGGGCCTGCTGAACGCCATTATGCGTTATTCACCGGACAGGAACACATCCTTTAAAACCTACGCTGAGTCCTGCGTCCGCAGGACGCTTTATACGGCGGTACGGGGAGCTTTAAGACAAAAGCACTCGCCGCTGAACGATTGCGTTTCTTTTGAATCTCCTCAATTTGATGAAAGCAAAACCCAGCAGGCCGCAGACGGCCGTGCTCCGGAAGAGCAGATAATTGCTCAGGAGCGGATCGATGAAATTAGGACAGTGTTGTCCAGTTGTCTATCTGAGTTTGAATCCGAAATTTTGGAGTTATATTTAGAAGGGCTGTCTTATAATGAGATGGCTGAAGAAACCAATAAAACTGCGAAATCGATAGACAACGCAGTGCAGCGCATCAAGAAAAAACTTGCGCGCTGTCTAAATTCCGGCGACATCAGCGTAAGCTGAGCGCATATATTCACAGCCCTTAGGGGCAAGTTTTTGTCAAAGAGAGAGGATTCACTATGTACGAAGACAAGACATTAGTATGCAAAGAATGCGGCAAAGAGTTCGTGTTCACCGCTGGTGAGCAGGAGTTCTATGCTGAGCGCGGCTTCCAGAACGAGCCTCAGCGCTGCAAGGCCTGCCGTGACGCCCGTAAGGCTGCTGCCCGCGGACCCAGAGAGTATTTTACCGCTGTCTGCGCCGCCTGCGGTGGAGAGGCCAAGGTTCCCTTCGAGCCTAAGACCGATCGTCCTGTATATTGCAGCGAGTGCTTTGCAAAAATGAGAGAAAACAGAGAGTAATTCGCTGATCTTTCATAAATAAAAGGGTGTGCCGTGATTATTTCGCGGCGCGCCTTTTTACTATTTGAGAAAGCTTCACTCGATCTGTATCCTTAAATTATATGTTGAATTTTCGATTATATGCGGTTATAATAATATTGCCCGATAGGTGCGGCTCGGGATTTGACGCAATGCTCAAAAGCCTGTTGCCTTGCCGCACTTAAAAATCGGCATAAAACTGCAAAACGATATGGAGGTCAAAATTATGGCTCAGTTTACAAAAGATACTATCATCGGCGAGATTGCTATGTCCGCGCCCCAGGCCGCGCCCCTGTTCCAGTCTATTGGTATGCACTGCCTCGGCTGCGCAATGGCCAGCGGCGAGACTCTGGAAGAGGCCTGCATAGCTCACGGCGCCGATCCTGATGCTTTCCTTGCTCAGCTCAACGCTATGGTAGAGGAATAATCAATACCAAAAAATGTTTAAGGCGCATAGGGCGCGCACTGCGCCTTACGCGCCTTAATATTTTTCACAGAGAAAAAGCGCTTTATTGAAGTCTGCATTAATGCTTATTCGGAGAATATTATGGATAAAAAAATAAAGCTTTCAAAGCGGCTTGCCGCTGTTGCGGGGCTCATACCATACGGAAACGGCGTGGTGGACGTGGGTACCGACCACGGCTACATCCCTGTATATCTTGCCCAAAACGGGTACCCGGGAAAAATTACGGCCTCGGACATAAGAAAAGGCCCGCTTGAAAGCGCCATGAGCTCCGCCCGGGAATACGGTGCTGCGGACAGGATAAGCTTCCGCCTTGCCGACGGCCTTGCAGGCGCGGAGCAGGACGGCGCCGACGCCGTGGTGATAGCGGGCATGGGCGGTGAAACTATTGCAAAAATACTCGAAAAAGCCCCGTGGACAAAAAATGGCGTGGAGCTTATACTTCAGCCCCAGTCCAAAATCGACGTCCTTGCCGACTGGCTCTGCGGTAACGGGTATTATATAAAAAACGCCGTGCTTTGCCGGGACGACGGGCGCATCTATTTGGCGCTGAGGGCGTCCGGCGGCGCCGGGGAGAGGCCGGGGCCTTTCTGCCTGAATCTGCTTATTAAATCGGCGGACCCGCTGTGGGGCGAATATTTGCAGGGCATTATATCAAAGGAAGAGGCCGCTCTCCGGGGGATGAAAATGTCGAAGGACGCCGGGGCAGAGGCCGAAAAGACCGAGGCTGTGCTCAGGGAGCTTATAAAAATAGGAGAGGAGAACGGATTATGGCGACTGTAAATGATATTTTTGAACTGCTTGATAACAAAGCCCCCAGCTATTCAAAGCTGGATTTTGACAATGTGGGTATACTGGCGGGCCATTCCAACAGGGAGGTTACGCGGGTGATGGCTGCTTTGGACGTGACGAGCCAGGTGATAGAGGAGGCCCGTCAGGCGGGAGCCGAGCTTATTGTGTCCCATCACCCGATTTTCTTCTCACTTAAAAATGTGAGCGACCGGGATATAAACGGGAAAAAGATAGTGGCGCTGCTTGAAAACCGCATGTCCGCCATATGTATGCACACAAACCTTGACGCGGCCCCCGGCGGCGTAAACGACACCCTGGCCGGGCTTCTGGGCCTTGAGCGTGTGGAGCTTCTGGGCGTCGACGGGTACTATGAGGACGGCGTGCCCCACAGCACGGGCAGAGTGGGGGAGCTCCCTGCGGGTATGGGCTTTTTTGAATATCTGGAGCTTGTCAAGAAAAATCTCAGCCTGTCCGGCGGGAGATATTATTTTTCCGGCAGGCCGGTTAAAAAAGTTGGGCTTGTAAGCGGCAGCGGCGGCAGCGAGCTCCAGGCGGCTTATGAGGCCGGCTGCGACACCTTTGTGACGGCGGACGTAAAGTACGACGTTTTCCAGGACGCGAGAGAGCTTAAAATAAACCTTATCGACGCCGGCCATTTTGAAACGGAAAACCCGGTGGTACAGGTGCTGGCAAAATGGATAAAAGAGGGCTTCCCGAATATAGACGTGCTGATATCGCAGTCCCACAAGGCAGCGGCGGAATTTATAAGAGTCTGAAATAAAGCCAGTCATAAACCACAGCTTATCCCCATAGACATTGAGTAGGTCGATAAACTTTAAGGGGGACTAAGAGTGGAACAGAGCAGGATTTATGAGGACATCGCCCTTCGGACCGACGGTGACATCTATATCGGCGTTGTAGGTCCGGTAAGGACGGGAAAATCGACGTTTATAAAGCGTTTTATGGAGACGCTTGTAATACCCAATATTGAAAACGTCTACATGAAGGAGAGAGCCAGAGACGAATTGCCCCAGAGCGGCTCCGGCAGAACGATAATGACGGCCGAGCCGAAATTCGTTCCGGAGGACGCGGTGGAGATATCCATAGACGGCGGCGCCATGATGTCCGTGCGGCTTATAGACTGTGTGGGCTATATGGTTGACGGGGCCGTGGGCAATATGGAAAACGGCGCCGAGCGCATGGTGACCACGCCGTGGTTTGACCATGAGGTGCCGCTCTCGGAGGCTGCGGAGACCGGCACAAAAAAGGTCGTAACAGAACACTCCACCATAGCCATCGTAGTTACCACCGACGGCTCCATAACCGACATACCCAGAGAGGGCTATGTACAGGCGGAGGAACGGGTAATAGGGGAATTAAAGGAGCTGGGAAAGCCCTTTATCGTCCTTATCAATTCGGCCAAACCGGACGGCGAAGCGGCCCAGGAGCTGATGGCGGAGATTGAGGGCAAATACGGGGTCAGCTCCATGCCGGTAAACTGCATGGAGCTTGACGGAGACGATATTGAGAAGATAATCCGCTCAGTGCTGTACGAATTCCCAATCAGCCAGTTTGGCGTATATCTCCCGTCCTGGGTGGACGCCCTGCCTATGGACAGCGAAATAAAAAGGGCCGTGTATACCGCTGTGCGCTCCGGGTGCGAGAATATGGAGAAGATATCCGACGCCAGGGAATCTGTGAAAAAAATCTCAAGCTGCGATTCCGTCAGCAGCGCCTCTATAAAAGAAATGGAGCTTGGCACAGGAAAGGTGACAGTGGTTTTGGAAATGCCCAGGAGCCTTTTCTACGAAACCTTAAGCCAGCGCTCCGGCCTGAATGTAAACGACGACGGCGACCTTATGTCGATGCTGACCGAGCTTGCAAAAATAAAGCATGAGTACAGCAAGATTGAGGACGCCCTCCGTGATGTGCGGGAGACGGGCTACGGCATCGTCCTGCCTGATAAGGATGAGCTTGTGCTCCAGGAGCCTGAAATAGTGAAGCAGGGCGGGCGCTACGGAGTCCGGCTGAAGGCCAGCGCGCCGAGTATTCATATGATGATGGCAAATATCGAGACCGAGGTCTCGCCCGCAGTGGGCGGCGAGAGATCCTCCGGGGATATAATAAACTATCTCCTCCAGGAATTTGAGGGGGATGTCACAAAAATCTGGGAGTCGAATATTTTCGGCAAATCCCTCTACGATATAGCCAGCGAGGGCCTGAACACAAAAATAAAACGTATGCCAGACGACGCCAGAGAGAAGCTCCGCGAGACGCTCCAGCGGATTATAAACGAGGGAAGCGGCGGGCTTATCTGCATAATACTGTGAAATGTAAAAGGACACGGTTGCCGGCAAAATGCCGGTATCGTGTCCTTTTTTATGCTGTGAGAAATTCAGAGCAGCTTCCTGAGCCCGGCCCAGTCCTTTATCTCTATGGCGCCGTATGATGTTTTAATAAGCCCGCGCCGTGAAAAATCGCCCAATATGCGGCTGACCGTTACGCGGCTTACTCCGACAGAGAAGCCGATCTCCTCCTGAGTGCATTTTACCGGCCCGTTCTCATTCCCGCAGAGCCGCAGAAGGTGAGAGGCCACCCGGCCCTCCGCCCCCATAAAGCTGAGGCTGTCCACATGGGAAGATAGCATGCGTATGGTTCTGGCAAGATATTTCATCATCGAAACAGCAAGGCCGGGAGTAGTGGCAAAGCACGTTTCAAGGGCCGCGGCGTCTACCGAAACCACGCGGCAGGCAGAAAGGGACACGGCGGAGGAAACCCGGGGCAGGCCGTCGAAAAACGCCGCTTCGCCAAGTATGTCGCCGGTACGGTAGACGGTCAGGGTGCGCTCCTCACCGTTTTCAGAGCTTATAAAGGTCTTTATTTCCCCGGAGTCAATGTAGTAAAAGCACCGGGCCATATCGCCCTGCATGTAGAGAAGCTCGTCCCTGCGCAGGTTCAGGCCGGGGCCGCAGCTCCGGAAGCTCTCCCAGGCGTTGTCGGGAAGCTCTATATCCTCTGTGCCGAAATAGTCATATCTGTACTGCATGTCCTTACCGCCTTAAAAAGATAATTAGATTGTAACATACTTTACATTCTTTTATCAACAGCGATGGTATAAATAAATCAGTAAATATATTATGAACGGAGGCAGCATTATGGGAATGACAATGACGCAGAAAATTCTCGCCGCCCACGCCGGAAAAGCTTCGGTATCGGCGGGGGAGCTTATCGAGGCAAAGCTGGACCTTGTGCTGGGAAACGACATCACCACCCCTGTGGCTATAGGGGAGTTTGAAAAGGCCGGCTTTGAGAATGTGTTCGACAGGGAAAAAATAGCCATCGTACTGGACCACTATACGCCATGTAAGGATATAAAGGCGGCGGAGCTGTGCAAGACGGCCAGGGAATTTGCAAAAAAATTCTCCATTACCCATTTTTACGATGTGGGCGATATGGGCATAGAGCACGCTCTTGTGCCGGAAAAGGGCCTTGCGGCCCCCGGCGACTGCATAATCGGCGCCGACTCCCACACCTGTACTTACGGCGCCCTGGGGGCATTTTCCACCGGCATTGGCTCTACGGATATGGCGGCGGGCATGGCCACCGGCACTGCTTGGTTTAAGGTGCCACCGGCGATAAAGGTGGTGCTCACAGGCAAAAAGCAGAAGTATGTCAGCGGCAAGGACGTTATACTCCATCTTATCGGGAAAATAGGCGTTGACGGTGCGCTGTATAAATCCCTGGAGTTCACAGGCGACGGAGTGGCGGACCTCTCTATGGACGACAGATTTACCATCTGCAACATGGCTATAGAGGCGGGGGCCAAAAACGGAATTTTCCCGGTGGACGACAAAACAATCAGGTATGTGACAGGCCGTGTGCCGAGGGCTTATAAGGTGTATGAGCCGGACGGCGACGCCGAATATGAGAGTGAAGTAGTTATAGACTTAAGCACCCTGGAGCCAACGGTTTCAATGCCGCATCTGCCCTCCAACACAAAAACCGTGCAGGAGGTAAAGGGCACTGAGCTTAATCAGGTGGTTATTGGCTCCTGCACAAACGGCAGGATACAGGATCTCCGTGAAGCGGCTTCTGTTATGAAAGGCAGGAAGGTCGCTGAAAATATACGCTGCATTGTGATACCGGCCACGCAGGCCGTTTATATGCAGGCTATAGAGGAGGGGCTTATACAGACATTTATTCAGGCAGGAGCGGCTGTCAGCACTCCCACCTGCGGTCCCTGTCTCGGCGGACATATGGGCGTAATGGCCGAGGGCGAGCGGGCCATATCCACATCCAACAGGAACTTTGTTGGCAGGATGGGCCATGTTACAAGCGAAATAATTCTGGCAAGCCCCGCTGTGGCGGCGGCCAGCGCAATAGCCGGCTGCGTTGCCGATCCCAGGGAAATATAAGGAGGCGTGAAAAATGAAAATATATAAGTATGCCGATAATGTGGATACCGACGTTATAATCCCAGCCAGATACCTGAATGCCCCGTCTCCGGAGGAGCTTGCAAAGCACTGCATGGAGGATATCGATGCAGGCTTCGCCGGTACGGTTGAGGATGGAGACATGATAGTGGCCGGAAATAACTTCGGCTGCGGCTCATCCCGCGAGCACGCGCCTATTGCAATCAAAGCCTGCGGTATAAAGTGCGTCATAGCGCGGAGCTTTGCAAGGATATTTTACAGAAACGCCATAAATATCGGTCTGCCGATTATGGAGTGCCCGGAGGCAGTTGACGGAATAGCCGCCGGCGACAAGGTCTCTGTAAACTTCAGCACCGGCGTTATCACAAACGAGACAAAGGGGGAGAGCTACCAGGCGGCGGCATTCCCGGAATTTATAAATCAGATAATCGAGCAGGGCGGACTTTTGAAGTCGCTGAAAGCGAGGCTTAAATAATGGAATATAAAATCGCGCTGCTCCCCGGAGATGGCATAGGCCCCGAGGTGGTTGGGGAGGCCGTCAATGTCCTCAATACAGTGGGAGAAAAATTCGGCCATAAATTTACCTTTAATAAGCTGCTTCTCGGCGGCTGCGCCACCGATAAATACGGTGTGCCGTATCCCGAGGAGACGGCCAAGGGCTGCAAATCGGCAGACGCCGTGCTTTTGGGCGCCGTAGGCGGCCCAAAGTGGGACGGTCTGCCCGTTGAACAGCGGCCGGAGCAGGGACTTTTGAAAATACGCTCCGACCTGGGCCTTTACGCGAACCTGCGCCCCGCGGCGCTCCGTCCGGCCCTTAAGAGCGCCTGCCCGCTTAAGGAGACGACGGCGGACAAAGGCTTTGATATTATGATAGTGAGAGAGCTTACCGGCGGAATTTATTTCGGAAAGCGGAACAGATTCATGTCCGAGGAAAACGGGGAGACGGCCTCCGACCTTATGGAGTACAGCACCAGAGAGATAGAGCGCATAGGACGGAGGGCCTTCGAGCTTGCAATGCTGAGAAAGAAAAAGGTCACCAGCGTGGACAAGGCCAATGTCCTTGAAACCTCCCGCCTGTGGCGCAGCATAATGCACAAGCTTTCCGCCGAGTACCCGGAGGTGGAGTATAACGATTTTTATGTGGATAACGCCGCGATGCAGCTTGTCCGGGACCCTTCGGCCTTCGATGTGGTGGCGACGGAGAATATGTTTGGCGATATCCTCTCAGACGAGGCCAGCATGATAACGGGCTCCATAGGGCTTTTGCCCTCGGCAAGCATGGGGGATAAGGCCCCGGCGCTTTATGAGCCGATACACGGCTCTGCGCCGGATATTGCGGGCCAGGATAAGGCAAATCCCATAGCTACGATACTCTCCGCCGCCATGATGCTGAAATACTCCTTTAAGCTGAGCGATGAGGCGGACGCCATTGAAAAGGCCGTGGATAAAGCGCTGGACGACGGCTGGCGCACTCCCGATATGACAGGCGGCAAGGCCGTGGTAGGCACAAAAGAAATGGGCAAAATAATCTGCGGCAATATTTAATTTGGACAGGTTATACAGCTTTAGCAGAAAAATTAAGGCCGATTGAGAACAAAATGCAATATAAGATACTCCACGTTGCAAAATGTGGAGTATCTTTTTATTTTGTGCTTGCATTTTTGCATTTTTGTATTATAATTTATGCGAGTGACACGCCAATAAATTGCATGGACACGCTCGGGACATGTTTATATAACAGGGTTTTGCCCATATAATATACTAAAGAGAGGTTAGGAAAGAATGAAACCCATATCAAAAGTTGCAAAGGCGATAGCACCATCCGCGACTCTTGCGATTGACTCACTTGCAAAACAGATGAAGGCCGATGGTATTGATGTGATAGGCTTTGGAGCAGGAGAGCCGGATTTCAACACGCCGGATCACATCAAGGCTGCCGGAATTAAGGCCATAAACGACAATCAGACGAGGTATACGCCGGCTTCCGGAGTGATGCCTCTTAAAAAGGCTATTTGTGAGCGGCTTAAGGCGGACATAGGCGTGGAATACGACGCAAGCCAGATATGCTGCACCTCCGGCGCAAAGCACAGCGTGTACATAACGCTGATGGCGCTCTGCAATCCCGGCGATGAGGTCATTCTGCCGGCCCCCTATTGGGTGACCTACGAGGAATCTGTGAAAATGGCCGGGGCCGTGCCTGTGATTGTGAATACGACTGAGGAGACAAATTTTAAAATCACTGCCGGAATGCTCCAAAATGCTATCACACCCAACACAAAGTGCCTTATTTTGAATAATCCCTCCAACCCCACCGGTATGCTGTATACTGAGGCTGAACTGCGGGAATTGGCGGATGTGATAGTGAAAAACGACATATATGTTATGAGCGACGAAATCTATTACAGCCTTGTTTATAAAGGGAAATTCACCAGCTTAGCGTCTCTCGGCGAGGAGGTAAAGGCCCGTACCATTTTAGTAAACGGCGTTTCCAAGGCCTACGCCATGACCGGCTGGAGAATTGGCTACACCGCCGCCAGCCGGGAGCTTACAAAGGCAATGTCCAATTATTTAAGCCACTCTACCGGCTCGCCCTGCACAATCTCCCAGTACGCCAGCGTTGAGGCGATAGGCGGCGATCAGAAGGCAACGGAGGAGATGACCAGGGCTTTTGACGAGAGAAGAAAGTATTTTATGGAGCGTGTAAATAAAATCGACGGCGTAAGCTGCCTTGAGCCTGAAGGCGCTTTCTATATCTTTATGAATATAAAGGAGCTTTTCGGCAAAACCATCCAGGGCGTTAAAATAGAAAGCTCCGCCGATTTCGCCGCGGCGCTTCTTGAAAAAGCGCTTGTGGCTGTGGTGCCCGGAAACGCTTTCGGTGCTGACGGATATCTCCGCTGGTCTTATGCCACAAGCATAGAAAACATAAAAGAGGGCCTTTACAGACTGGAAAAATTTCTGAAAGGGTAGAATTTCCTAAAATTATAATGTATAATACAGGGGTATTGCGGATTTGTAGGCAATACCCCTGGAATTATTTTCCGAAAGGACGGAGAACATGCCGAATAACACCTATGAAAGTCCGCTGGCTTCAAGATATGCCAGCGCGGAGATGCTGTATCTCTTCTCACCTGACAAAAAGTTTTCCACCTGGCGCAAGCTTTGGATTGCCCTTGCCAGAGCGGAGAAAAATCTCGGGCTGAACATTACGGATGAGCAGATAAGCGAGATGGAGGCCCATATCTACGACATAGATTATGAGTACGCCGCCAAAATGGAAAAGCAGCTAAGGCACGATGTTATGGCACATGTGCACACCTTTGGGAAGGTATGCCCAAAGGCCATGCCCATAATCCATCTCGGAGCCACAAGCTGTTATGTCGGCGATAACACCGATGTTATCCTTATGCGGGAGGGACTTCAGATAATCCGCCGGGAGCTTGTGAATGTGATAGCAAAGCTGGCGGAATTTGCCGACAAATATAAGGACATGCCGACGCTGGGATTTACTCATTTCCAGCCCGCCCAGCTTACCACAGTGGGAAAGAGGGCATCTCTCTGGATAAATGAGCTGCTTATGGACCTTGACGAGCTGGAATACCGCATCGGAACGCTGAAGCTCCTCGGCTCTAAGGGTACTACCGGCACACAAGCCAGCTTTATGGAGCTTTTTGACGGCGATCACGAGAAGATAAAGCAGATGGAGCAGATGATAGCCCATGAGATGGGCTTTGATGGAGTGATTCCAGTTTCCGGCCAGACTTATTCCAGAAAGATGGATTCAGGCGTTCTGAATACACTTTCAAATATCGCGCAGAGCGCCGCCAAATTTGCCACCGATATGAGGCTTCTCAGCCATATGAAGGAGTGCGAGGAGCCGTTTGAGGCAAAACAGATAGGCTCTTCGGCGATGCCGTATAAGAGAAACCCCATGCGCTGTGAGCGCATATGCTCGCTTGCCAGATACGTTATGGCCGACGCGCTGAATCCGGCCATGACAGCATATAACCAGTGGTTTGAGAGAACGCTGGACGACTCGGCGAATAAGCGCATATCTGTTCCGGAGGCATTTTTGGCTGTTGATTCCATACTCAATATATATCTCAATGTGGCATCCGGCATAAAGGTATATCCAAAGGTCATAGAAAAGCATATAATGGACGAGCTTCCCTTTATGGGCACGGAGAACATTATGATGAACGCCGTAAAAAAGGGCGGAAACCGTCAGGAACTGCACGAGGCAATACGGGTCCACTCTGTAGCCGCCGGGAACGTGGTAAAAGAGCAGGGGCTTCCAAATGACCTTGTCTCAAGAATTGCGGCGGACCCGCTGTTCGGCCTCACCGAGGAGGAGATATTGGAGGAGCTCAGGCCCAGCGCCTATATCGGCAGGGCGCCGGAGCAGGTTACGGATTTTCTCAGCAGCTGCGTAAAGCCTGTTTTGGAGAAATACGCAGCCGATATAACTGACAGCTCCGCAGAGCTGAAAGTTTAGATTGACAGATTATCGACAAAATTATATAATAGCTTTTGCTGTTTAATAAGAAATATAGGAGGCCTGGAGGCAAATGAAAAAGAGTATCATAACATTGCTTGCAGTTGCACTGGTGATTTTTCTGGTGGCATTTATAGCAATGTTTGGGTTAGATCTGGGAGCGTTTGAAATATCAAACGTCCAGGACGGCATAACCCTGGGACTTGATCTGGTGGGCGGCTCGGAGATAACCTATGAAGCCGTTATCCCGGAGGGCACGTCGGCAGAGGAGACGGCAGACGGCATGGAGGCAGCGGAGACTATGCTCCGCCAGCGCCTTAACAGTCTGGGATACACTGAGGCAAATGTTTATCTTTCCGGTACAAATCGTGTGGTCTGCGAGATACCGAATGTCTCTGACCCTGAGGAAGCGGTACAGATGCTCGGCACTACCGCTGTTATTGAGTTCCGAGACTACGAGGGCAATGTTATCCTCGGAAACGGCGATATCGCATCTGCTTCGGCAGCTTACGGCGCTGTGGACGATACGGGCGTGTCCCAGTATTATGTGTCCCTGCAGCTCACCGAGAGCGGATATGAGAAGTTTGTAAGCGCAACTTCCGAGATTGCGGGCTATGCGTCCGGGGATAATTACCTGGCCATTTACATGGATGAAGAGGTCATAAGCTCTCCCCAGGTAAGCTCCGAATATGCCGGCACAGGTATTGATACTGACACCCCGATAATCACTCTCGGCGGCAACGCCACTGTTGATTACGCGAAATACCTGGCTGAGATAATAAATGCCGGACAGCTTCCCTTTGAGCTGCAGGAGGCAAAGCTCCAGGCGGTGGGCGCCTCCCTTGGTGAGCAGGCTCTTGAGTCCAGCATTTGGGCCGGTATTATAGGCGTTATCCTTATAATGATATATATGGCGCTTGTGTATAAGGTGCCCGGGCTTGTGGCCGATATTTCCCTTATACTTTACGTGGTGCTGTTCCTTGTGGTAATGGCGGCTGCAAACGTAAACCTGAGCCTCCCCGGAGTGGCCGGTATTATATTGACGATAGGCATGGCTGTTGACGCAAACGTCATCATTTATGAGCGCCTTAAAGAAGAGCTGCGCTCCGGCAAAACGCTGCGCTCGTCCATCGATTCAGGTTTCAAGCGCGCCCTTTCGGCTATTATCGACTCAAACATTACGACGATCATCGCCGGCATCGTCCTGCTGTGGCAGGGCACCGGTACTATTCTGGGCTTTGCGAAAACGCTGCTTATAGGCGTCGTCCTGTCCATGATCTGCATGCTGATCGTTCCCCGTGTCATCCTTAAGGCTTTTTCCGAGCTTAAGATTAAAAACCTTAAGGCCTACGGGATATAAGAAAGGGGGAGTTTGTTGTGAATAAGTTTATAGAAAAATGCAGCTCCTTCAGCTTCGTAAAGCATAGAATGATATTCTTCATAATTTCCATATGCCTTGTGATAACGGGGCTTGCTGGGCTTGTGCTTATGCCCTTCGGCATTACGCTCTTTAACTTCGATCTGGACTTCGTCGGCGGAGTTACCATGGAGTACGAGCTTAATGTGAATGTGACGAGAGACATTCAGGAACGCGTGGTCGATATTGTAAACGACGCCGCAGGCGTGACGGCGAATGTTACCACCGCGGGAAACAGCGGCACGGCCGTTTCCATAAAGACAATAGAGATAGACTCTGAGGCGAGAGAGGCTGTGGACAGCGCTCTCCGTGAGGAGTACGGCGACGATATAGTGCTGAATACCAGCGACTACGTCTCTGCCTCTGTGGGCAACGATTTGAAGAAATCGGCCTTTATAGCGGCGGCCATAGCCGGTGTGCTTATTCTGCTGTATATCTCAATACGCTTTGAATTCAAAAGCGGCATAGCGGCAATCTTATGCCTCATACACGATATCCTGGTAATACTGAGCTTCTTTATCATCTTCCAGATACCGATGAATATGACCTTTATCGCCGCAATGCTGTCGATTATCGGCTATTCAATCAACGCCACCATAGTTGTTTTCGACCGTGTCCGTGAGAATTACAAGCGGGCCGGCGGAGTGGGCAACTTCGGAGATATAGTGGACAAGAGCATCTGGCAGACCATGATGCGCAGCATTGGCACTACAGTGACTACGCTGCTCCCGATAATATTTATCCTTATCATGGGTGTCACATCCATCCGTATATTTGCCATCCCGCTGCTTGTCGGTATAATCTGCGGCGGATATTCCTCCGTGTGCATAGCCGGCAACCTGTGGAATCTTATGAAGGGCAAAAAGAATAAGCCCATGAAGGCAAAATAAGAGCTATTAAAAGGAGGGACGGTCAAGGCCGTTCCTCCTTTGTTGCGCGCTGAAAAAGTCCGCTGCAAAACCAATGTCTTGCAGCGGACTGCTTTTATGCCGTTTAAAACGCGGCTGCGCCGTTTTTTATTCCATAGCCACCTTGCCCTCGTCATTGAGCCAAATAAGCTTCCTGGGGCATTTCTGGGCGCAGGAGCCGCAATGCGTGCATTTGGTGTAATCAATTCTTGCCAGATTATCCTCAACGGTGATTGCACCGGTGGGGCAGACCTTTGTGCAGAGAGTGCAGCCGATGCAGCCAATGGGGCAGACATTGCGTGTAAGATTGCCTTTTGAGTGGTTGGCGCATCGCACAAGGGTTTTATCGCCGTAGGGGACAAGGGTAATAAGATTTCGCGGACAGGTGTTTATACATATGGAGCAGCCCTTACATTTTTCCTCGTCCACCTTTGCCACGAAGTTTTCCACGTGGATGGCGTCATAGGGACATGCCTTTGAGCAGCTTCCATAGCCGAGACATCCGAAGGAGCAGGCGATAGGCCCGCCGCCAGGCAGCCTGGTGGCGGCAAGGCAGTCATCGATTCCGCTGTAGATATATTTTGTAGTGTCGTGGCCCAGTCCGGTGCATCTTACAAAAGCCACGTTGCGGACGGATTCAGGGGCTTCGTCAAGGCCCATTATCGCGGCCATTTTCTGGGCGGACTCATTTCCGCCCACAGAGCAGAGGCCGATTTTTGCCGTCCCGTCAATAACGGCGGCGGCGTAGGCTGCGCAGCCCGAAAAACCGCAGCCGCCGCAGTTCGCGCCCGGCAGGGCCTCGGTCATCGGGGCGAGGCGCTCATCCTCGTGTACAGCGAAAATTTTTGAGGATATGGCCAGAATAAGGCCGAAAATAAGTCCAAGGCCGCCGAGAACGCCTATAGCTATAAGAACATTAGTTATCATAAAAGGGCCTCCTTATCATAACTGTATTTTCAGACCGGAGAAGCCCATAAAGGCAAGGGCGATAAGGCCGGCAGAAACAAGGGCGATCGGAAAGCCCTCAAAGGATTTGGGACACTCGGAAAACTCCAGTCTCTCCCGGACGCTGGCAAAAAGGACGATAGCCAGGAGAAAGCCCAAGCCGCCTGTGATGCCGTAGACCACGGAGCCTATGAAGTTGTAACCGTTCTGAATGTTGAGAAGAGCCACGCCCAATACGGCGCAGTTTGTGGTGATAAGGGGCAGGTAAATACCGAGGGCGGTGTACAGCGCGGGTACGGACTTTTTAAGGAACATCTCCACAAGCTGCACGAGGGCGGCGATAACGAGGATAAACACAACCGTCTGCATAAATGCAAGATCCGTCCCCAATACGCTTGTTTCCGGGTCAAGGAAGAAGTGATTTACAAGCCATGTGACTGCGGATGCGACGCCCATTACAAATGTTACGGCAAGCCCCATGCCCAGAGCCGTGTCGGTTTTCTTTGAGACGCCGATAAAGGGGCAGATGCCAAGGAACTTCACAAGGATGAAGTTTTCGGACAGAATGGCGCTCAGTGCTATTGCGAAAATTTCAGTGAAGCTCATGCCTTGCCTCCTCCTTTTTTCCGGCCACGGAGCCATTGGGTAAACGCGATGACGCAGCCCAGGGTTATAAACCCGCCGCAGGGCATTATAATGAGCAGCACCGGCTGATAACCGGATCCGAATACGGAATAGCCCAATATGGTTCCGTTTCCGATTATCTCACGGATAGCGCCGAGAATGGAGAGCGCCATTGTAAATCCAAGACCCATGGAGAAGCCGTCTGCCAGGGAGTACAGGGGGCCGTTTTTGGAGGCAAAGGCTTCGGCACGTCCGAGGATAATGCAGTTTACGACTATAAGGGGAATGAATATGCCCAGGCTGTCGGAAAGAGAGGGAATATAGGCCTGGAGAAGCAGATCGATCACAGTTACGAAGCCGGCTATGACAACTATGTAGGAGGCTATGCGTATTTTTGACGGTATCACCTTCCGAAGAAGGGATATCACCAGATTTGAGAGAGCCAGCACCACGGTGGTGGAGAGTCCCATGCCTATGCCGTTTATAAGAGAGGTAGTAACGGCCAGTGTCGAGCACATACCCAGCAGGAGCACAAAAGTTGGATTCTGCCTTATAATGCCGTCCAGAAAAATTTCCTTTATACGGCCGGATTTTTTCTTTTCCATATTGTCCAGCCTCCTCAGTCCATAATTTCCGCCGCTATTTCAAGGGCGGAGTTTATACCGTTTGTGACGGCTTTTGTTGTGATGGTGGCGGCGGTGATGGCGTCAATATCGGTGTCTGCGCCCGCTTTCACCGTTATGCCATGCTTTCTGCCGATATATTGATCGAGAAACGACGTATCGTCGGCTTTTGCGCCCATACCGGCGGTTTCCGAGTGGTCAAGGATTCTGACGCCGGTGACAGCACCGTTGGTACCCACGCCGACCATAAGGCTTATGTCGCCGCCGAAGCCGTTGGTGCGGAGCTCGACGCAGCAGCCTATAAGCTCGCCGTCCTTTGAGGCCTTTGTGATGCTGTCGGCGCCGTAGGCGCCGGCTTCAATCTCCTCGAAATTATCGGCGCCGGGCATGACCTGGGCCATGGACTCCACGCGCTTTTCCTCTTTTATCCCGGCAATCTGGTCCTTTGTGAGCTCATATACGCCGCCGAGGAGAAGGGCCGTTGCCACGGTGATAATAAAGAGGATAAGGGTCGTTTTTACAATATCAGGGATATCGAATTTTTTCGCTTCCGCCATTATTTTGCAGCCTCCTTTTTATTGAATTTCGCTTTAAGGGAGGCGAAGGGAGCGACGCCGAAACGGCGCGGCTTCCCGGCCTTGTCTATAAGCCAGGAGAAAGCGTTCATTATAAGTATCGCGTAGCTCACGCCCTCGGGATAGGAGCCGAAGTAGCGGATAAGAACTGTTATAAGCCCGCAGCCGACGCCATAGATTATCTGGCCCCGGCCGGTGACGGGGGAGGTTACATAGTCCGTCGCCATAAAGAAAGCGCCCAGCAGCAGTCCGCCGCCAAGAAGGTTATAGAGCATCCACTGGAGATGGTCGTTTCCACGGGGGAAAATAAAGGTTATCACCGCCACGGTAAGTATGTAGGCAGCAGGGATGTGGGGGCGTATCACTTTTGTGACTATAAGGTATATCCCGCCCAGAAGCAGCATGGCCGAGGCCACCTCGCCCATGGAGCCGCCGTGCTGGCCGGCCAGCATCTGGAGAAGGCTCTCCTGGGGGAGGACTCCGGAATGGAGGGAGGCCATTGGCGTTGCGGAGCTTACGGTGTCGGCGGCGGACAATATGCCGGGCCACTCGCCGGAGGCTGCCCATGTGCTCATGATGACAGGGAAGCTGAATAGGAAAGCCCGTCCGGCAAGGGCGGGGTTCATAAAGTTTTTGCCAAGCCCGCCGAAAAGCTGTTTTACTATGACTATAGCGAAAAAATCGCCTATAATCACAACCCAGTAAGGGGCGGTGACGGGAAGGCACATGGCGAGAAGCAGGCCCGTTACACACGCCGAGAGGTCACGGACGGTGTTCGACTTTTTGAGCAGCTTCCTGTAGAGATACTCAAAAGCCACGCAGGCGGTAATCGATACGGCGGCCAGCGTAAGGACGCGGAACCCGAAATAATATACCGAGACCGCCAGAGCCGGGATAAGGGCAATTATAACGTTAAACATGAGGAAGTCCGTGCCCTCGTCCGTATTTATGTGGGGGGATGAGGCCACAATAAGCTTTTTCGTCTCTTTTTCTTCCATCTTTTATCCCTCCCTCTTTTTTGCGGCGATGGTGCGGAGCTGCTGCTTTGCCGTCCTTATGCCCTGGACAAGTGGAATATGGGCGGGGCAGTTATATGCGCAGGAGCCGCACTCGATACAGTCGTTTACGTTGAATTTCGTAAGCTCCTCAAACCGGCCCCGTTCCGCATACATGTGGATAAATACCGGAGCTAAGTGCATTGGGCAGACGGAGACGCATTTTCCGCATCTTATGCAGGTGGGGTCCTCCACCAGGGTGGCCTGGTCTTTTTCGCTGAGAGAGAGGACGCAGTTGGTGCCCTTTGCCGTACCGGCGGACAAATCAAACTGGGCTACGCCCATCATGGGGCCGCCGGAGAGTACCCGGGCGGGGAACTGGCTGAAGCCGCCGGCAGCGTCAATAAGAAGCTGCAGCGGCGTTCCTATGGGGACAATAAGGTTGCATGGCTCTTTTACAGGGGAGCCTGTTACGGTGAGGTATCTGGATGTAAGAGGCTTTCCGAGACATACGGCGTCGTATACCGCAGCGGCGGTGCCGCAGTTAAATACGGCGCAGCCAACATCGGCAGGAAGTCCGCCGGGGGGCACCTCGCGGCCGGTTACGGTCTGGATAAGCTGCTTTTCGGCGCCCTGCGGGTATCTTGTGCGCATAGCCATGACAGTTATGCCCGGTGCGCTGCCCGCAAGCTCCAGCATGTGCTTTATGGCGTCCGGTTTGTTCTTTTCTATAGCGATGGTGGCTGAGCTGAGAGACAGAGCGCGCATAAGTATTTTCGCGCCGGCGATGATTTTCTCCCCCTGCTCCAGCATAAGCCGGTGGTCGGAGGTTATGTAGGGCTCGCATTCGGCGCAGTTTATAATGAGGGAGTCAACCTTTCCCATTCCTGAACTGAGCTTCACATGTGACGGAAACCCTGCGCCTCCCATGCCGGTTATGCCGCCCTCTTTTACCTTATCCACTATCTCCTCCGGGGTGAGGGAATAGGGATCCTGACATGGCGTCAAATCCGGACATGGGGTGTTTTGAAAGTCATTTTCAATCACCACTGACATAGCAAGGCTGCCGGCCAGGGACGGCCTCGGCTCTACAGCCTTTACCGTGCCGGAGACACTTGCGTGTATGGGCGCGCCCAGGCCGGTGATCTCGCCTATTTTCTGGCCCACCGTCACGCTGTCGCCCACCGCCACGACAGGCTTGCACGGTGCGCCGATGTGCATGGACATGGATATGACCACCTCGGGAGGGGCCGGGTCAAGCGCCCGGGCGGCAAGACCGCTGGTGGTCTCCTTTTTTGGATCGGGGTGAATCCCGCCAAAAAATTTGTGACTCATATATACACCTCTGTTTGAAAAATAAAGTTATAACCTAACCTCTAAATTTTATCACCGTGAGAGGAAATAATCAATAAATTTCAGAGAATTAACAAGTATTTTGTATAAATTGCAGATAATGTGAAAAAACTTTATTTTTTCTGTTCAATTGACACGATAACGCTCTTTTTATGCCGTTTTTCCATAGTGCGGTTTAGTATTTTAGCAGGTATAAGGCCAAAAAAGAACGCGGCTATGCTTATTATGATGCTCACATTTTCGCTTGCATTAAAATACGAGGTAAGCGCGTAGCCTGCGATAAAGCAGAGAATGGGGATTATATACACCACAAACGCGGCCCATATTACCCCGGTGCTCTCGATGGACACAATATCGCCCACTTCGGCCCCTATAGAATTTTTTGCAGGCGCTGTTATATCAGCCCCCGCGCCGCAGCCGCCCCCGCAGGAGGCGCAGTCGTGCCCGCAGGCGCTCCGGCGCGTTACGGATACCTGGGCGTCTCCGTTGGGAAGAATTTCTTTTACTATGCCGGTCTGTCTCAAGGAACAATCACTTCCTGAAATAATATATTGTTTTGACAGTTTATATATTTTGATTGCAGAGCAATACTTATGCGATTAAAAAAGAGCAGGCGGATAAACAGCGATAGACAGAGCCCCCGGTGCGGGGACTCTGTTTTGCTCCCTTGTTTTGATTGGATATCACGTAATAAGCGGCGGCCTATTCATAAGAATTTTTCACCAGCATAAAGGCGATGGTGTTTTCCATTACTGTCGATTGGGTGTGGGCAAAAAATATCATGCCGTTTTCCGGGGCCTTTATTTCCTCGGTTACTGTGCCCTCGTAGGGGTGGAGCACATGGCCGATGACCTCGCCGGCGGCCACCTCGCAGCCAACCTGCTTTAAGGGCATATACAGGCCGGATTTTTTGGTCTTTACCCGGATGAGCTTGTCCTCCTTTATTATAGCCGAGGCATAGCCCGCGTGAATGCCGTAGTGTATCATGCCCATACGGCTCATAAATCTTAAGACTGCGCATACCGCGGTGTGAGCGGACTCCAAATCGATATTTTCCGTCTCCTTTGTATAGATGGAAAATGCGTTTACGCCCCAGACCTGCCAGTTGTAATTGAGGGTAGTGGTGTCAAAGGGCCGTGGAGAGCGGACGACCACATAGGGAAGTCCAAAGAGGTTTGCAAGGCTTGCGTTTTGATAGCCCGTGGCCATCATCCTGACGTGGGCCATATATCCTCCGCCGATATAGGAGCTGGGGAATTGTATGCCATAGCTGTAGTCCTGCACCCTGCTGAATACCCCGGCGGCGATGCGCTGGGTGGTCTCGCCCTTATCATAGCCGGGATACATACGATTGATATCCGTGTTGTCCACAGGCCAGAAGCGCTTGCCGACATTGATTGAATAGTGGTTAATTGAGGGCACCACCAAAATTTCATGGTCCTTTGATATGCTGCCGTGCTTTTCAAGCTCAGTAAGAATTTTTATGAGCTGCGAGCATATGTATATCTGCTGTATTTCATTGCCCCGGCAGCCTCCGACTATACAGAGGGATTTTTCTCCGGAGCCGAATTTATATCCTGTTACACGCAGGTCGTCTCTGTACGGGGACTTCATTTCAAATAAGATTTCTTTTTCCATTCCGAGCCTCCGTTACAGCTTCACATCCTCGAGTATTCTGGCGATAAGCGAGCCGCAATACACCATGGGGTATTCGCGGAGGGTAAACAGCAGCCCGTCGCAGGGGGCGTCTACCCGCTCCAAAACAGTACCCTCGAGCGGACTTATTATATCTCCGATATGCTGGCCCTTTTTAAGTTCCGTCCAGTGTTTTGCCGCCGGGATAAAAACGCCTGAGGCTTCGGCGTTTACAAAGCCCACCTTGCCGTCGTTTGAGATTATAGGCTCTTTTACAGGCGCTGTTTCGCCGGTCCATATGCCCATGGACTTCATAAGATTCAAAATGCCGTTCACGAGCTGTTCTCCGTAGCTCTGAGTTATACGCATTCCGACGCCCATCTCTACCACAAGGGTGGGTACCTGGCAGGAGTTTAAGCTATGGGCCAGGGTGGACTGCAGAACGGTGGCGGATGCGTGAACCCATACAAAATCCACACCGAGCTTTCCGGCGTAGGGGAGCAGCATTTCGGCCGTGGAGTCGCTTATCCGTATCTGTGGAATTTCCCGGAGAAAAATATTGCTGGCGTGAATATCTATACACATATCCGCACCTTTTATGTCCTCTATTATCTGAGACGCTACATATTCAAAAGCCGTACCGTCGTTTCCGCCGGGAAAGATGCGGTTCATATCCAAATCAAACATGGGTATTCCCCTGGTTATGGAGTCTATTCCTGTGGGATTCAGCGCGGGGTATATGTCCACTATTCCGCTGAGGCAGTCCATATTCTCTTTTATCCGTTTATTTAAAAGGTAGCACACATACTGGCCCTCAAGCTCGTCGCCGTGGGTGCCTGTGACTATGCAGATACGTTTTTCGTCGCCTGTGCTTTTTTCCGGCATGAGCCGGTTTTTTCTGATGGAGAGTTCCTCGTCAACGGGAAGCCCCACCGCGGTTATTTTCTCTATCAAGCTGTTCATTCCCTTACTGTAGCTGTAATTGTGAGGAGCTGGTCGCATTTTCCCCGGAAAACTCCCCGCTCCGGGGCGCAGTCGAAATAGTCTCTTCCGTGTGATAACTCAATATACCCGTCGTCTGCCGGGTGACCGTTTGTTGGATCCAGTCCCACCCATTTTCCGCCGTCAAAAACATCCACCCAGGCGTGGCTGCACCCCTCGCCAAGCATAAGGCCCGATACATACCTTGCGTAGATACCGGCCATACGGCAGAGGGACAGCATTATGTGGGTATAGTCCTGGCAGACGCCGCAGCCGGCCCGCAGCGCCTCCTCGGCGGTGGAAGTATAATTTGTATGTCCATACCGGTACGACATTGAGCGGGAGAGGGCAGACATTATTTCAAGGGCGGTATCAAGGGGAGGCTTATTTGCCGGAAGCTCCTCAAAAAGCGCCTGTATGCGCTCTCCCGGCGATGTGAGCCGGGTGAAGCTCTTAAAAAGGGGATGTGGGGGAGTTGAGTCAAAATTATTTCTCCGTACCTCTGCAAGGCCGGAAATTTCAAAGGAAAAGCTGCTGTGCTCTCCTGGAATATATCCGGGAACCGTGATATTCCCCATAAAATCCCTGCTGCGCCATGAGGTACAGCAGGGGCTTATATTCAAACGGAGCCCGGAGATATCCTGATAAGGCGCGCAGCAGGGGACGCATCTCAGGATAAAGCTGTGCTCTGTTACCGGCGCTGTTGTCTCAAGTGCGGTTTCAAAATGAAATTGCAGATTTTTCACGGTCATACCGCCGCAAAAATGCTTTCAACACAGATAAGGGCTTCAGGCCGGCTGCGCTCCCAGTTTTCCCTGCCGTTTACAAGCTCCTTAAACCGGGCAAAGGCGCTTTTGGAGTAGGGGAGGCTCGTTTTTGCTATCCTGTTTTCAAGCTTGCGGCATTCCTTTTCTATTTCCTCATACTTTTGATCAAGACGGATATACAAATCCAGCCGTTCTATATATTTGCCGGTCTTTATAATATTGCGGCACTCCTCGTCGGCCACATAGTCGTCCACGCTGCCCCAGAAGGCCAGCAGATAATCTATGACCTTGAGATTGCCGAGATGGGGCGAGGAGATGTTTTTGCTCTTATCGGCAAGAAAATCCAGGGCCATCTGTATGTAAGACATGGTGTCGCTGCTTATTATATTGCGCACTATAATGGCGTTGTCGTAGGCGCGGCTGAGATTGCTGTAAATCGAATTCGGATCACTTGAATCATACAGATATCGCCCGATAAAGTCAAGATGGTCGGAGTAGATATTCGGTATGGCGAGTTTTTTGCAGAAATCTACATAGCTGTCCTCGTTTATGTCTATGATTGCGTCATGGCAGTCGTTGAAGGCCTTTAAAGTGGAGTATACACGCTCCACGTACCTCCCAAGCCAATAAAGCTGCCCGGCTTTTTCTATCGTGACAGTACCCATGTGTCTTTAAACCCTCCTCCCTGAGATGAATTCACTACGAATGAGTCCGGCTGCCGGGCAAATCTGGTGAGCCCGCTGGGCCAGACGATGGTCTTTTCGCCTGTGAGTATGTAAGCCCGGAGATCCGCTTTCCGCATTACCTGCCGTCCGTTTTCCATAACCGGCAGGTCTATAAAATCTATGACCTCCTGGGCGATAAAGCGCCGGGACTGCCGGGAGATCAGCCGGCGCCAATCGGCAAGCTGCTCCTTTGTCATATCCCGCCCGAAAACAACGCCGTAGCCGCCGGCCTCCGATACGTCCTTTACCACAAGATGTTCGAGGTTATCCAGAACGTATTTCCTGTCCTCTTCGTAGAACGGAAGATATGTGGGGGCATTTTTGAGCACCGGCTCCTGCCCGAGGTAATAGCGTATCATTTTCGGTACAAAGTAATATATGCCTTTATCGTCGGCAACACCGTTTCCCGGCGCGTTTATTATTGCCAGATTACCGGCGGCGTAAGCCTCCATTATATTGGGGACGCCTATAAGTGATTCAGGCAGGAAGCACAGCGGGTCTAAATATTCGTCGGATATCCGCCGGTATATGGCCCCGACCCTCACGGGCTTTCCGGAGGCGTTTTTATAGTAAAGATTTTTATTGTCCACATATAAATCGCTGCACAATACAAGCGGAAAGCCTGTACGTTCCGCCAGATAGGAGTGTTCAAAAAATGCGGCGTTATACCGTCCCGGCGTCATAATGACGCAGACGCCGCCTGTGTTCACGTATTCCATCATTTGCCGCAGGAGCTTTGCGTAATTTCTGTTGTCAACAATATGGTTTGCCGAAAAGGTCTCAGGGCTGGCCTGACGGCACAGGCTTCTGGCGATAAGCGGATATGACGCTCCGGAGGGGATACGCAGGTTGTCCTCAAGTATGTACCAGCTGCCGTCCACGGACTGGACAAGGTCAATACCGGATATGTGGCTGTAAACGCCCCTGGGCGGCGTAAGCCCTTCGCATTGCGGAAGGTAGCCCTTTGAGGAGTATACGAAATCCTCCGGTATAACGCCGTCTTTTATAATGCTTTTTTCGGAATATATGTCCTTTAAAAACATATTGAGGGCGTCTACCCGCTGGCTCAGGCCTTTTTCCAGAAAAGCAAAGTCATTTTTGGAGATGACCCTTGGAATGGCGTCAAACGGGAAAAGCTGTTCGTGGAACTCCCCGTTTTTGTATATCCCGAATTTCACTCCGTATCGGGCGAGCAGCTCGTTGATGCTGTCGGCGTGCACATGCAGACGATCCATATTTTTCAACTCCTTTAATAAAAGACTGCAACGGCGCAGTTTCCGTGCGGAAACTGCGCCGTTGCAGTCTTTACATTGATATTATATTACCTGAAAATGCTGTTGTCAAGTAAATAGAGGCATTTAGGACGCCCATGTGAGAAGGGATGAGCCGCAGCTTCTTGAGCTGAGCACCTCTTTTGCGTTTACAAGGAGCTTGGCCGCCTGAGCGCGGGTGAGGGACTCGGAATAATCGACTCCGGAGGGGATAATGTCACAGGAGCGGAGATTTGCCGCAGCCTGGGAGGCCCAGGCGGGTATAACCGCACTGTCGGCAAAGCTTCCCACCTGCGTCACATCGGAAATTTCCAGCACATTATTGAGCATAACCGCTGCCTCCGCCATGGTTACATTTTCATCGGGCAGGAATACGGGATTTCCGCTTTCGTCGGAGCTGCCGCTTATAAGTCCTGCCATAAGGGCGGTTGATACGTAGGGCTTTGCCCACTGGGATATTGCGCTGTCATCGTAAAAGCCTGTTTTTGTAACTCCGCTTAAAAGCTCTGCTCCGGAAAGATCCATGCACATGGCGAGAAACTCACTTCTTGTCACATTCGCTTCGGGCGTGAAAAAGTAACTGCCGCCGAGCTTTTCGCCGACAAAAATACCTTCTTCAGCGAGGCAGAGTGCCGCGTAATATGCGTCGCTGCCGTCCATATCGGAGTATGAGACGGAGGTGGACTGCTTCTGTATTTCAATGCTTACGGTAGCTTTGTTGGAGATGTTGCCTTCCGGATCGGAGGCGGTATAGCAGAAGCTGTCGCCGCCTTTTTTGCCCTTATTCGGAGTGTAGGTGAATTCGCCCTTATCACTAAGTGACACGGAGCCCTTTTTTGGCTCGGAGGCGATGGCGTAGGTAATTTCTTCGCCGTCGGGGTCCGTGGCGGCCAGGCAGCCGGTGACCGGCACATTTTTGTAGGTCTTGAATTCGAGATTTTCCGCGATGGGCGCGGAGCCACCGGCCAAAGCCGGTATAAGCAGCATCGCGGTGCAGAGCGACAGCGCCGCGGTCAGAGATACGGCACGCAGCAGCAAATTTTTTCTGCGAATATTTTTCATGTGTATACCTCCAGTTAAAATTTGTATGTTTATTATTTACTCCGGAGGTAGATTTATTCCGCAAAATTGGAGAAATTTTCAGCATATATTGCCGGTAAAACTGTTATGTTGCAAGAAATTCGGCTAAATAATTCACATCAATCCATAAAATACTGAAAGACTGCATATAAATATACAAAATCTTGCGGATAAGATTGACTTGCCTGCATTTTGATGTTAATATTAAAACATATTTTGGGTAAGGATGGAATGGCAAATGCAAAAAACTTTTTCTGAAAGCTTTATAGGCCAGATATGCGCCGGCTTTGAACAGTATAACCGCATAGACCGGTCTGTCTACGACAGATATGATATAAAGCGGGGGCTGCGCAACAGCGACGGCACCGGCGTTAACGCGGGCATTACAAAGGTCGGCAGCGTCCAGGGCTATTACATAGAGGATGGCGAGAGGCTCCCGATGGAAGGCCGCCTTTACTACAGAGGGATAGATGTATATGAGCTTATTGACGGCTTTGTGCGGGAGGGCCGATACGGATATGAGGAAACTGCGTATCTGATACTTTTCGGAAAGCTCCCGACGGAAGCGCAGCTTAAGGAGTTTACGGAGCTTGTGGCGGAATACAGGGAGATGCCTGACCGCTTTACCGAAGATATGATACTGAGCGCCCCCAGCCGCAACGTCATGAATAAGCTTTCCAGAAGCGTTTTGGCCATGTACTCCTACGATGACGACCCGGAAAACAGGAGCCTGGAGATGGAGTTTCACAGGGCCATAAAGCTAATAGCGCGGATGCCGGTGGTCATGGCCCACGCTTATGCGGCGAAAAAGCACTATTTTGATAACGACAGCCTCTATCTCCATAGGCCGCAGCCGGAGCTGAGCATAGCAGAAAATATCCTTTACGCGGTGAGAAATGATAAGCAATTCACGCAGGAGGAGGCCCATCTGCTTGATGTATGTATGGTACTCCACGCGGAACACGGCGGAGGCAACAATTCCGCTTTTGCCTGCCGCGTCCTTTCTTCGGCGGACACGGACATATATTCCGCCATATCCGCGGCTGTGGGGGCGCTGAAGGGAAACCGCCACGGCGGGGCTAATATTTCCGTGTCCCGTATGATGGATATAATCAAGGAAAATCTCCGGGATTACAAGGACGATGATGAGATATCGGATATTATAAGGAAGCTTCTCAATAAGGAGCTTGGCACCAGCGGGCTTATTTACGGCATAGGTCACGCGGTTTATACAAACTCCGATCCCCGCGCGGTTTTGTTAAAGCGCCTCAGCCGTTCTCTGGCGGAGAAAAAGGGGATGCTTGAGGAATACGGGCTTTACACCAGCATCGAGCGCCTTGCGCCGGGCATTATTAAGGAAAAACTTGGCCTTGAGCGGGAGCCATGCGCAAATGTTGACCTGTATTCCGGCTTTGTGTATAAAATGCTTGGCATACCGGAGGATTTATATACGCCGATATTCGCCGTGTCCAGAATGGTGGGCTGGTGCGCCCACAGGATTGAGGAGGCGTATAACCCCTACAGCAAAATAATACGACCTGCCTTTAAGGCAATGGTGAAGAATGTTGAGTATAAACCCCTGGCGGAGAGATAACACGGTATATCCGGCGCGGCTTAGAAGCTGCGCCGGATTTTTTAGTTTTGCAGCCGGATTGAAAAAGAAGGGAGGATTTGCTATAATATTTTATGAGAAAACGGCGGCATAGCCGGTGCATTTTATTATGCGAAAGACGCTTCAGATACTTTAGGATATCCCGCGTCAGCTTCATATTCCGGAGGGAAAGATGAAAAAGAAAATTCTGTTTATAGCTACAGGCGGCACTATCGCGGCGGAGATGACCGACGAGGGATTAAGGCCGGGGCTTGACCCGGAGCAGCTTCTGCGCTACATTCCTGAAACTGAAAAAAAGTGCGATATTGTCTATATGGAGCTTTTTAATCTTGACAGCACAAATATTGGGCCGGGGCACTGGCTTGAGATGGCCAGGGTAATACGCGAAAATTACGACAGCTGCGACGGCTTTGTTATAAGTCACGGCACCGACACTATGGCCTATACCGCTGCGGCGCTGTCATATCTGATACAGGGCAGCCCCAAGCCCATAATCCTTACCGGCGCCCAGAAGCCTATCGGATTTGACACCACGGACTCCAAGGCCAACCTGCAGGACAGCTTTATCTGCGCCTGCTCCGGCGAGATATGCAGCGTTAATATCGTATTCAGCAGCCGGGTCATAGCGGGAACAAGGGCGAGAAAGACGCGCTCCAAGAGCTTTGACGCTTTTTCCAGCATAAATTATCCGCACATCGCGGACATACGCGACGGGCGGCTCCTGCGGTATATTACGCCGGAGCATTTTGACAGGCCGGTTTTCTATGATAAGCTTGACTCCAGGGTAGGGCTTATAAAGCTTATACCCGGAATCGAGCGGGAGCTTTTTGAATTTGTGATTGAGCGGAATGACGCCGTTATTATAGAGAGCTTCGGCGTCGGAGGGCTGCCCCAAAACGGGGGGCTCCACCAGGTGGTGGAGAAGGCCGCCGAGAGCGGCAAGGTGATAATAATGACTACCCAGGTTCAGAATGAGGGCAGCGATTTAACAGTGTACAACATCGGCCACTCGCTGAAAAATTATCCGGGCATACTTGAGGCGTATGACATGACCACGGAGGCCGCGGCGGCAAAGATAATGTGGATACTCGCAATGACAAAGGATACGGACGAAATACGGCGTATGTTTTATACTCCCATAAATATGGATATATTAAGTGTGCACTGATAATTAAGGTTGCAATATTTCTTTGCCGGTGATAAACTTAAAAACAGCGTTGTATAAATTTCAGGGTATTACAGGAAGGATGATGATATGCGGAAGTGCATTGGAATACTTCTTTCTTTTATTTTGCTTTTTGTTTTCGGCGCGTCCTGCGGGTCGGATGAGATGCCGGAAGAAACTCCGGATGAGAGCGCCGAAACGGAGATGACGCCGGAGCCGACGGAGGCTGTTCCGACGGAGAAGCCCGTGTACGTTCTTACAATGAGCACATTTTCACCCCAGGCCAATGTCCCGTCGGCTCAACCTATAGACGGCGAGGAGTTTGACGGCGTTCAGCTTGTGGAGACTGAGGATATGGGGCAGGAGTATATTGACAATATAATCTTCCTGGGCGACTCCACCACATATGGGCTTAAGGCCTACGGCGTTCTCTCCGGCGGGAAGGATACAAAACAGGTCTGGACCCCCAGCAGCGGCACGCTGACCCTTTCGCAGCAGAGCTTTGCAACGATTGTTTATCCCGAAACGGGAAATGAGATAACCATCCAGGCGGCCGTAGAGGTAAAGCAGCCGGCGATGATGGTGATAACCCTTGGCGTAAACGGCGTGTCCTTTATGGATGAGGATTATTTTAAGTCAGAATATACAAGCCTTGTGGAGGGCATTCAGTCAAAAAGCCCAAATACAAAGATAATACTCAATTCCATATACCCGGTAGCGTCAAATTACGAATATCTCGACTCAATTAATAACGAGAAAATTGCCGCCGCCAACAAATGGGTAAAAGAGGTGGCGGAATCCACCGGCGTCCGTTTCCTTGACACCCAGAGCGTACTGCACAACGACGAAGGTTTTATGAAATACGAGTACTCAAACGGCGACGGGCTGCATCTATCAACTGACGGTTTTCAGGTGGTTCTGCACTATATCCGCACTCACGGTTATCAGTAAACTTTAAGCGCGGCAAAAGATACTGGAGGTAGATTATGAAAAAAAGACTTATTTCCGCCGTCCTGGCGGCTCTGATGCTTATGGCGCTGTGCGCGTCCTGCGGCGGAGGCGGAACTGTAAAAGACGACGTACCGGTGACGGATATCGCCCAGAAGGTGGATGCGTGTATAAGCGGAAGCGAAAACCTGACGGTTATGGAGGACTCCTATGTTACGGGAGCCATGGCCATAGACCTCACGGGCTATTCGGAATATGTGATAAAGGTGAGCGCCATCGGCACGAGCATAAATGAATACGGCATATTCAAGGTAAGCGGCGCTTTTACCGCCGAGGACGGCAAGGCCGCCATGGAGGCGTACCTCAAAATGAGGAACGACACCTGGATGACAGAATATCTGCCTGAGGAATATCCGAAGCTTGAGAAGGCGGAGGTGACCATCGCCGGAAATTACGTTATGTACGCAATACTGTCCGACGATGAGCGCACAGCGGCCTTTGAAGCGTTTAAATCGGCGCTGCAGGGATGAATTGATATCCACCGCGCCGAGACGGCCTTAAAATGATGCTTCTTAACCGGAACTGCACATTTATAATATACTAAATACAAATTCGGAAGCGCCCGCTTCAATCTTGCAGAAATGCCTGATTGAAGCGGGTGTTTTTATATTTGTGTTTCCTTTTTCTGCTGATCTTTTCCTTAGCTAATTCAGACTCTTTACTATGGAAAACAGCACGACCTCAAGTGGCTCAAGAGTTGCTTCAATTTCCAGACTGTTTTCACATTCCATACAGAGAATCTGTTCCTGCGGCACACAGAGCCTTGCGAGATATTCCAGCTCCTCGCTGCATGCATATTCCCAACAGTTGAGTTCGGCAACAATATCGGCAAGATTCCCGTGATGGGAGTTTAAAATGTATTTCTTTATTACGTATTTACCAGGCTGTATATCGTTTATTGCATATCTGAAATGGAGCGGCTTCATATTTTCAAATATATTATCAGATGATACCTTTTCATCTTTTTTAAAATATTCTGTGCAGTATACATCGCTCAGGTTTTTGTAGTTGTGGACGATTATCGAATACTCGTTGTCAGAGTTTTTGGTTGTCATATGATTTTTCCCGCGGTCCATCATGATATCGCCAAGCTTGCTTAAAAACTGGAATGCAAAATAACCGCATTTTTGTATCCCATCCCGGCTTATAAGACCGTTTCCGCCAAAGATGATTTTACTGGCATCCTCGTGCTCATGGGTGATATCTGAAAACTGCCAGTATCCAATGGCATTCACCTTATCATGAAGATCTATAGCGGTTTTTACGATGTATGAGGATGTATAACAGGTTTCATTTATCGCAACTCTGGAAATGGCTGCTGAAGTGAACTCCGTAAGATAAACGGGGATGTCCTGAAAATATTTTTCTATGATATATGAAAGGCTTTTGAGCTTGTTGATATTTGTGCTTTCGTCTGACTTAATGAGCATCTTAATATTAAAATGCTGTCCGGTGCCTTCGTAGGTTCTTTCAATATCGCAGCTGGGGTAGAGGTAAGCGGAAATAAAGTCCGGATGCAGATTCCTTGACTGCATTATTTGCAGGGACTGTTCCATATCCTTAAGAACCAGCAGGCCGCCAAGATTTATTCCCGGTCCGCCGAATTTCGCAGCGGGAGCAATGGATTTGATGACGCGCTGTGTAATTTCAAAATAATGCACATAGTTCTGAAGACTGCTTTCTGCGGGCATTGTGGATGGCTGTACCCACATTTCAAAGTGCCACTTTGAGACCTCATTTATGCCCCAGTAGTTTACGCAGTGAACAAGAAGCTTGTGGATAAGTATTTCCCATTTATCTTCGTCAATGTTGTTATATTTGTTGATGCTGTAGTTAAAGCCCTCGTGAGTGACATTGGTTTTTGACGGTCTGCGGCCTAATTCAAAAAATGGCTTTATTCCGGCAGAAAGTAAAAAATTTATGACGCGGTTAAAGTGATAGAAGTTTGGTTTCTCAACATTTGCCTTGGCCGCCTCGGAGTACAGAAGCATTTCTATAATTCCGTCGATCCTTGCATTTTCGAAGTGCAGATGCTTTTGTGCCTCTGTGAGCTGCTTCTGAAATTCGCTGTTGAGGCAATAGACTGCGTTGCCCAGGTTGATTATTCTTTCCCATGAGCGCTGTATTTTTACGGGGGAACGCAGATCGGTCATACCTGTATATTCGATAGTATCAGGCGCCGCCTGAGGTCGGAGATTTCCTTGATCCCCGCTGCTCAGGTTGGAGACGGGAATATTACCGTCGGAAGGAGCAGGGGAGAGGGATTTGTCGATATTTGGGAGGATATTGATGTGATTCTTTATGTATTTAGTCGGCGGCATGCCGTATTCTTTCTTAAATGCGATGTTGAACGACGAGATGCTTGAAAAGCCGTTGCTGTGCGCTGCTTTTGCAATGGGGATGTCTTTCGTCAATATGTCGTGAAGAGTATTTCCCAGCCTGATATTTTGCAGATATGTATGAAAGTTTATGCCGAAGTTTTTTGTGAAGTATTTTGAGAGATATGTAGGCGATAAATAAAATTGAACTGAAAGACTGTTTAAGCTGAGAGGTTCCATATAATGCGCATGGATATAGCGCTCAAGATCGTGGATTAGAGATGTGCTGTCAGAAGGTTTTGACGGCACGCCAACATTGTGCGGCTGGATCATAAAATCCTGCAGGAGGTATATGAGAGCATAATAATTTGACATAAGCTTTGCCCATGTAATATCAGTGCAGTTAAAGTATGCTTCCGAGAATTTTGTTATGCAGGAGATAAGGTTATCGTATTCACCCGGGATGGATGCAGAGTTGCACACGATGATCGGATGTGCAGCGCCGATGTTTTTGCAAAACTGCTCCGAATCCATAGTGAACTCAAGAACGCTGCTGGCATAAGGCGGCGTGACGGCAACACAGACATCGGGATCAAAGAAAATAATATCGTTTTTGCTGAGCGTATATATGCTGTCCGAACTTATATTCAGAGTGCCCTGAAGTACCATCCAGATGGTATAGTGCTGCATTACGAAATGTTTTTGCTGCTTAACATCAAGGTACTTAAACGAAAACGGTAGTGACCGCATTGCTGACAGACCTCCCATTTGTATGGATTTTAGTGATATTTGAATCACGATGATTTTTATTATTTAACATTATAAAAAATGTTTTTGGGGATGTATAGCTGAATTTTATGCAAATGTACATGCAATCTTGCGCTGAACGAGAAATATATGTGATTTTTGCGGTCATCTTTTGATTTTTTGCCATTTTGAAAAATATAAAACTAATTTCATAAAAATCTTCTGCTAATTATTAAATATACGAAATCAGTTCTTTAAACGATAATATTAAACATACAAAATGTGAAAGGATGTATGAAAGTATGCCGAAAAGAAATGTTTATAATGCCGCTGAGCAGGAGCTGGTCGATGCTATTGACAAAGCAAGAAGCGACCTGCAGGGCTGGCAGAAGGAGCAGCAGAAAACAATAGCTGACGAGTGGACAATTCTTAAATATAACAGATGGTCGGATTATTGGAATCCCAGATACTCCGATCCTGAGTATGCCAAAAAAACCCGTTGGGGCAGCCTTCACGCATTTCCGTTTTTTGTAGACCGTTTCGATATGATCCAGGTTGACCTCAACCTGCAGAGTGATCAGACACGCCGCGGAATGCTCTGCAACCATTACGGCGGATACTTCAAGCAGTATAAGCAGATTTACGCCGGTGACGAGCTCAGAGTATTACAGAGGGGGCCGCAGCTTGTTGAGACGCTCAAAGACGATGAAGAGCATGAAGGCCCCAGATGCTGGGGTTATATCCAGCGTGATGCTGATATCTACAATCAGCGCGGCGAGCTTGTCTGCACTCATAAGCATTATCTCGACTGCACACTGTATGATCAGCCGCGCGGTCAAAGATATAAGCTGCCTGAGTTTGAGGATCACTGGTATACAGACACACAAAACCAGTGGATTGAAGATACGATAGCTAAGGAATACCGCCGCGGTGCAGAACCAAGATATTGGGAAGACGTTAAGGTGGGCGAAGAAGTCGCGCATACTACGCTCGGAAGAATGAACCTGTGGGATATGATCTCCTGGTATGCAGTTGCTGAAGAACATCACATGTATCCGACCAGAGTTTATAAGGAGTGGGGCGCCACCCATCCCTGTCCCACCTCCAATGCACAGCGTTTCGGTCTTGAATGGCATTTTGCTACCGACTTATCTCAGATGATGAGTAATCCGCGTGCAGTTCTGTTTTCCGATTCATGCCGCAACCAGCTTGGGCGTATAACCACGAGCTGGATGGGCGATGACGCATCTCTCTATTATCACCGCAATCTCCACTTCATGCAGACGCCGCACGGCGACTGCCTCGTAGGCTGCGGACGTGTTATCGGCAAGCGCTATGAAGAGGGCAGGTATCTCGTGGACCTTGAGACATGGCTCTATGATATGTGCTCCGGCAATGTTTCCGATGCCGCTCATGCCGTTGTTGAGGTCCCGTCCAACGGCACAGCCAATGTGCCGGATGGTTATAAAGAGTTTGTTGATATCCCGCCTCTCGATGATATTCCTGTTGGAACAAGAGTGAGGATTCATGCTCCGAAGACCCTGGAGTGGTGGCCTGATGAGGAATATCCGCTGGAGGGTGTTGAGGGTGAAGTTTTCCACAAGTATCTGTGGAGAGACGCTCTTGATGAGTTTACAGAGTTCATTGATGTTAAACTTGATCCCGCAACGTCCAATAAGCCTCTGCGTATAGGCAACGAGCTTACCTTCAGAAGAGAGCAGCTTGAGTTTATATAAAAGATAAAAAATTTATATTTAAAGGAGAAAAGTAATATGTTAAAAAAGATATTTACGCTTGCACTTGCGCTGATACTTATTTTCTCCCTTGCAGCCTGCGGTCAGACCGCCGACCCGAATGATAAAGAGACTGAAGCGCCCAGCGTTACCGATGCAGCCACAGAAACCGAAGCGCCAGCAGGGCAGGATGATGAGAGCAATGCGACCAAAGAGCCTGCAAATGGATATGCGCTTCCGCTTGTGGAAGAGGAGACGTCCATTTCATTCTGGATGCCGATGCAGAGTGCCTTTGCCGCACTGGCCGAAAGCTATGATGACAACTACAGCATTAAGCTTCTTCAGAAGCAGACCGGTATAGATATTGATTTTGTATCCGTAGCCAGCGATGTAAAAAACGAGCAGTTTATGATTATGGCATCTGCCGGTACAATGCCTGACCTTCTTAGCGATGTCGGTACAAACTACACAAGCGGACTTACAGCGGCATGTGACGATGGAGTCATTATTAACCTCACAGATTATATGGAAGAATATGCGCCTTACTATCTTAAATTTATTGATAAACTGGGATATGCCAAGGACGTAGTCGATGACGAGGGTAATTTCTATCATTTTGCTACTATGAGTATTCAGTCAAGAATGGCCCAGATAGGTCTTACTGTTCGTGGAGACTGGATGCGCGAACTCGGACTTGAAAAAGTCGAGACATATGACGATTGGTATAATTATCTTACCTACGCTTACAATGAATATGGGGCGCAGATGTATATGACTAACCAGTGCCAGCAAGCTTACGGTTACCTTGCCTCCGGATTCGGGACCAAGATGTATATCTCAAATACCAATTATGATACGTACATGGTCAAAAACGGCACTGTTATCTATGGTCCTACTCTTAAGGATGAGGCTGTGGAATACCTCACAATGATGAATCAATGGTGGAATGAGGGCCTTATTTATAACGATTTTGTGACTGCTACAACGCCGTTTATCGTTGACACCGGTCTTCTCCTCAATAATCAGGTCAGCGCAGGTACTTCCGTTATCGGATACTGGGATGTACTTCCAACCCAGTCCGATGATGAGAATTTCCAGCTTTGGCCCGCACAGGATCCCGTAAAGGTAGCCGGAACTACAAACGAGCTTGGCGAGACCCAGCAGGCAGCCGGTACGACAGAGGGTATCTCTATTTCCACAAATTGTGAGCAACTGGAAGTTTGTATGAAATTCCTTGACTTTCTCTATACGGACGAGGGTATCTCAATTTGCTGCAACGGTGAACTTGGGACTACCTATGAGCTTGATGCAGACGGAAATCCTGTCTACACTGAGTTTATGACCAATAACGAGGAATTCACCCTCGATCAGATGAAGCAGCTTTACATCAGCACACTGCAGGTTGCGAAAGACAGAACAATTGAGTATTCAGCATATGATGAAGCGCGCAATCAGTGCCTTGAGACATGGTTTATGAACGGCACATCTGAGTCCTATCCGAAGGCGTCTACAATGACAGCGGATGAGAGCTATGAGTATTCCGCTCTCTATGCCGATATACAGACCTATGCAAGCACTGAAATTACACGATTTATCATCGGCGAGCGCTCTATTGACGAATATGAAGACTTTATTGAGGAACTGAATGATCTTGGCATCGAGCGTTGTGTAGCCATAAAACAGGCGGCATACGAGAGATACATCGCAAGATAAATTTTCTTTACACTTTGCGATATATGGATAACTGAAAAAGACTGCCCGGTTTCTTCCGCAGAAGGGGGCCGGGCAGTTGTTGATTTATATTAAGTTAAATAGAAGGGATTATTATGATAACCAACAAGATTATTGATGTGGACAAAATAGCAAATGCCATCGGTGTTCCGCTCCTTGTAAAGGAGGAAAACGGCAGGAAAAGTGAATCCTATCAGTGGACTCCGGAGCTTCTGATAAAGGGTCTGGAGTATATCAAACCGGAGCTTGAAGGTGATGAACCGATAACGCTTACCGGCTCCGGCATACATTGGATGATGGCAGCTTTTGCAATAGCACTTGGGAACAATTTTAAAGTGTTTAAATATCCGCATAAAATTATAGATGTATTTGACCTGAAGATGGGCAGGGAAAATCCGGAAGGCGGGATACATTTTAAGGTTTGTAATGAGAATGATAAGCTCTATGTTGATTTTGATCCGGATGATTATACAAAGCCTTTCCCTGAAGGACCGCATAATTATGAGATGAGCAGACTGCCGATGGTAGCGGTACCGCCCTGCATACCTGAACAGCATGTTTTCTATAGCTGTAACGGAGCATTCAATATTTTTATAAATATCGTTAAGACATATGTCGGCAAATGCAAGAGCATAAATATCTCTCCGGGGCACGGAGATGACAGTGGTTACGTCTGCGTATATTCAAATTGCGATGAAATGAAGATAGGGGATATATCACCGTTCCATTATTTTAAGCAGAATTGATTGTTGAAATCTCAAGCCGCCGCTTTACAAATCCCCGCCCCGTAGGGCGGGGATTATTTTTTTACACTGTCAGTGCG
>CAZBUH010000005.1:0-36605 GCA_964495095.1 uncultured Oscillospiraceae bacterium
TCCAAATGATTTGATTTTCCTGCAAATCTCTATCATTCCGGCTGATTACAAAGCCAAAGGGAGGCAACTTCCTTACGAAGCGCCTCCCTTTTAGGAGCCGGATTTTTTCTGTCACTCAGCCTTTGTAATTTCTATCTTTCCGTCGCTGCCTGTTGCTTTTACGGTGTCGCCTTCCTTTATCTCGCCCTCCAGCATCTTTTCCGCCGCGGCGTCCTCAACTGCGGTCTGGATAGCCCGGCGAAGGGGCCTTGCGCCGTACACAGGGTCAAAGCCCTTGTCCGCCAGCACGTCTATGGCGGAATCCTCGGTCTCCAGGGTTATGCCCATGTCCTTCATGCGCTTTGCCACGGTGTTCATCATATTGCCGGCAATCGCCCTGATGTCGTCGCGGGTGAGCTGATGGAACACGATTATATCGTCTATACGGTTTATAAACTCAGGCTTAAAGGTCCGCCGCAGGTCTGCGGTGACGGCCTCTTTTATGCTCTCATAGCTGGCGGTCTCCGAGTCCTTGCCGTCCCCCGACGCAAAGCCGAGCTGCCGGGGCTTCTCGGTGATGTTCTTCGCGCCCACGTTGCTGGTCATTACGATTATGGTGTTCTTGAAATCCACCCTGCGGCCCTGGGAATCGGTGAGGCGGCCATCCTCCATAATCTGGAGCATGATGTTAAAAACATCCTCGTGGGCCTTTTCTATCTCATCGAAAAGTATGACGGAATATGGCTTTCTGCGGACCTTTTCGGTGAGCTGCCCGCCCTCGTCGTAGCCAACATATCCCGGAGGGGACCCGATGAGCTTTGATACGGTGTGCTTTTCCATATATTCGGACATATCTATCCGAATCATGGCGTTTTCATCCCCGAACATGGCCTCGGCAAGGGCCTTGCACAGCTCAGTCTTGCCAACGCCCGTAGGGCCCATGAAAAGGAAGGAGCCTATGGGGCGCCTGGGGTCCTTAAGACCCACCCTGCCGCGGCGGATGGCACGCGCCACGGCGGACACGGCCTCGTTCTGGCCGACTACGCGCTTGTGGAGCGTCTCCTCCATTTTAAGGAGCCTCTCGCCCTCGTCCTCGGTTATGCTGGTCACCGGCACGCCGGTCCAGCCGGACACCACGGCGGCTATATCCTCGGGTGAGACGCTGCCCCGGCTTCCGGTGCGGGCGTCCTCCCACTTTTTCCTTATATCGTTCAGCTCCTCACGGACGTTCTTTTCCTCGTCCCGGAGCTTTGCCGCCCGCTCGAAGTCCTGACTCTGTACGGCGGCCTCCTTCTCCTTTGCAAGAGCCTCGGCCTTGGACTCGATGTCCTTTACGTCCGGAGGCGGCGTCAGGTTTGCCATGCGCACCCGGGACGCGGCCTCGTCCACAAGGTCGATGGCCTTATCCGGCAGATACCTGTCGTTTATATACCGGGAGGACATGGTAACAGCGGCCTTTATGGCCTCGTCCGTTATCTTCAGCTTATGGTGGGCCTCGTATTTATCCCGCAGGCCCATAAGAATCTGGACGCTCTCCTCCTCCGTAGGCTCATTTACAGTGACGGGCTGGAAACGGCGCTCAAGAGCCGCGTCCTTTTCAATATATTTCCTGTACTCGTTTATGGTGGTAGCGCCTATCACCTGTATTTCACCACGGCCAAGGGCGGGCTTTATGATGTTGGCCGCATCGACGGCCCCCTCGGCGGCCCCGGCGCCGATTATGGTGTGCAGCTCATCTATGAACAGTATAACGTCCCCGGCCTTTTCCACCTCTTCGATGGCATTTTTAATGCGCTCCTCAAAATCGCCCCTGTACTTTGTGCCGGCCACCATGCCGGTGAGGTCAAGGGAGACGACGCGCTTATTCCGCAGGTTTTCCGGCACGTCCCCGGATATCACCCGCTGGGCAAGGCCCTCTGCAATGGCCGTCTTGCCCACGCCCGGCTCGCCGATGAGCACAGGGTTATTCTTCGTCCTGCGGGACAGTATCTGCACCACCCGCTGTATCTCCTGATCGCGGCCGATGACCGGGTCAAGCTTGCCGGCCCTGGCGGCGTCGGTGAGATCCCGGCTGAACTGGTCCAGGGTTTTTGTGTTGGCGTGCTTTGCGCCCTTGCCGTAGGACACCGGCTCCTGCTGCTTATAGTCCCCGGAGCCGAAAATATTTATGATATCTGTGTAGAGCTTATTGAGATCCACGCCGGTGGATTGGATGAGCTTCGCCGCCACGCTCTCGTATTCACGGAGGATCCCCATAAGCAGGTGCTCCGTCCCAACATAGCTGTGTCCAAGGCGGTTTGCCTCCGCCGCGGCTATCTCGATTATCCGCTTGCTCCGTGGCGTAAGCCCCTGGGCCGGGGCCTCCCCGCTCTCGCCGCGGCCTACATACTTTTCAATAAGCTCCAATATCAGCTTGCTGTCAAGGCCCGACTCCCTCAGTACCCGGGCGGCCACGCCGTCCTCCTGCCGGGCAAGGCCCAGAAGCAGATGCTCGCTGCCCACATAGCCGTGTCCCAATTCGGACGCGGCCTCCTGGGCTGCCGTAAGGGCGTCCTTCGCGCCCTCTGTGAATCTATCTTCATATCCCATAGGGTTTTTCCTCCTTCTTATTGGATCAGAGCTTCCCGGACGGCCCCGCGCAGTATCTCTGCCCGCTTAACGTCCCGCTCGGAATCCTTAAGTATGCCGTTCTGGCTCATTATGCAGTTGGGCTGTATCTCCCAGGTGAGCCTGTTGATATCGCCTTCCGATATCCCCTTTATCTCTCCAATGGCCACGCCAAGGCGCAGCTTTGAAATATATCCCATGGCCTCCTGGGTGGATATCTGCCTCGCGGTGCCGAGTATGCCGAGGGCGCGCCATGCCGCGTCCTCCAGCGCCCCGGGGCTGCGGTCCCTGGCGTCCATTCTCAGCTTCTGCTCCCGCTCGATTATCTGATTTACTATATCACGCAGTTTTTCAAGGGTCTCCTTTTCCGAGAGCCCCAGAGTGAGCTGGTTTGACACCTGGTACACGCTGCCTGAGGCCGTTGAGCCTTCGCCGTAGAAGCCTCTCACGGCAAAGCCCAGCTTTCCGGCGGCGTTTATATAGCCCTGTATCTCCCCCGTCTCAGTGAGCAGGGGCAGGTGGAGCATAACCGAGGCCCGCAGGCCGGTGCCCAGATTTGTGGGGCAGTGGGTGAGATAGCCCAGCTTTTCACTGAAGGCGAACTTGAAGCGCCCCTCCAGCAAATCGTCTATCCTGTCGGCCTCTTCCATGCACTTTTCAAGGCAGAGGCCGGGGCCCATCACCTGGATTCTCAGATGGTCCTCCTCGTTTATCATTACGCTGATGCTCTCGTCCTTTGAGAGCACCGCGCCCCGGACGCCGGATTTCTGCACAAGCTCCGGTGAGATAAGATGGCGCTCGCACATGGCGTTGGCGGTTATCCTGTCGGTATTTGTAAGGTCTGTGAGGGAAAATTCATTTCCCCCGGCGCTCTCGCAGAGCACGCCGGATATATCGTCCAAAACCTGCCGCTGCTGCTTTTCATTCATCCTGCCGGGAAAGGGGTAGTCCTTTAAATTCCTGGCCAGCCTCACTCTGGTGGAGAGGGCGATATCCCCGTTTTCTCCGGAGGTCTCAAACCACTTGCTCATTTATCTTCTCCCCCTTCAAGCTCCTTAATCCGGTCCCGAAGCTGCGCGGCCTTTTCAAATTCCTGAGCCTCCACAGCCTTTTTAAGCTCCTCTTTGAGCTGCACAAGCTCCCTTTTTGTCTTTATCTCGGCTCCGGCGTCCGACGGTATTTTGCCGGTGTGCTCCGTGTTGCCGTGTATGCGCCTTATATACGGAAGCAGCATATCCGAGAAGGTGTCGTAGCACTGGGCGCAGCCCACCTTGCCCGTCCTGGAAATGTCGCCGGCGGTGGAGCCGCACAGCGGGCAAACGGCGCCGGGCGCCGCCGTCTTAATGGCCGAGCCGCCGAAGAAGTCCGACAGCAGTGAGCCCAGGAAGTTATCCGTATGTCCGAAGAAGGGCACGCTGTAGCCCAGCTTTTTTGCGCACTCGGAGCAGAGATGCTGTTCGGTCACAGTTCCGTTTACATTTGATTTATAGTGATATTCGGCCTCATGTTTTCCGCAGTTCTGACAAAGCATAATAAATACCTCCTTAAATAGCGTTTATGAACATCTGTTTTAAAATGCCGGCTCTGGCCCCGTCACGGTTTTCCGCAGGCACAGGCCGCAGCGCGTTGTTTGAAATCGCGGCCATCATCAGCCTGCCGGTCTGGCCGGATATGGCCGCCCCGGCCGCCGCATTTGATATGAGGGCCGCCGCCGTCCGCTCGTCTATCGCCTCGCCGATGGCGTTTACCGTGTGCATTATGAGCTGCTTCGGGTCCACCTGCACCCGGCTTATCCTTATATAGCCCCCGCCGCCTCTGCGGCTTTCCACCACGTAGCCGTGTTCCGGCGAAAATCTGGTGGAAATAACGTAATTAATCTGGCTTGGCACACAGTTAAACCTGTGGGCCAGCTCTGAGCGCTGAAGCTCCGCCGAGCCGTTTGTCTCCTCGAGCATTTCGTTTATAAAGCCCGCTATAAGATCGCTTACGCCCATTTTTCCGACCACCTCGTTTCCATTTTTGACTTTGACTATCTTTGACCTTTCTCTTGGTTATATATTACTTCATCCTTACCGAAACATCAAATTTGGATTTGACCTTTCCTGACCTTTCTGAAACGGTTTTTTTGATTTTTCCCGGTATTATCTCCGTTTTTCTCACGAAAGCTAATTTTTTATTACTTTTTCAAAGTTCAATTCCACGGCTTACTTACATTTTATTTTTGCTTGGAGGAAAAATTTTATACAGGAGTGAAAAATTAAATATAAATTACATTTGCATTTTTATATTTTCGTGGTACAATACTCTCGGATAGCCGTTAACGCGGCAGAGAGATATAACAAGTTAAGGAGGTACATAACTATGGCACATAAAATAAACGACGACTGCATTTCCTGCGGCTCCTGCGCGGCAGCATGCCCTATGGAGGCCATATCCCAGGGCGACATGCATTACGAGGTAGACCCTGACAAGTGCATCGACTGCGGAGCCTGCGAGGGCGCATGTCCCATGGGCGCTATCGCCGGGGAATAATCGTTACTATAAAAAGAAGGGCGGTAAGGGGCAGTTGCCCATGCCGCTCTTCTTTTTTGGCCCGCCTATTTCTGCGGGACAGCTTTCTGTGAGGTTTTTATGGAATATGAAGAACTGTGGCGGGGCGGCCCCAGGCTGAAGCAGGCCCCCGGGGTTTTCCCAATGGGCACCGACGCCGTGCTTTTAGGCGCCTTCGCGGGGGTGTCCGGTGTAAAGCGGGCGTGCGATATCGGCACTGGCACTGGCCTTATCGCCCTGCGCCTTGCATGGGAAAACCCGTCTATGACCGTGGACGCCGTGGACATCCTGCCCGGCGCGGTGGAGCTTGCCAGGGAAAACATGGCCCTGAACGGCGTGGAGGACCGGGTGTCGGTAATTCTGGGGGACATACGGAATCACCGGGAATTTCTCACCGCCGGCGCCTACGACCTTGTAATCTCCAATCCACCCTATTTTGCCGAAAACAGCGGCCGCACCGTCTCTGACGCCCAGCTTGCAGGGGCCAGGGAGGAAAAGACCTGCTCAATATCCGAGCTGTGCGCCGCCGGGGCCTTTCTCACCCGCTGTGGCGGCAGATTCTGCCTCGTACACCGGCCGGAAAGGCTGGCGGCGGTCATGAGGGCCATGTCGGAATCAGGGCTTGAGCCAAAGCGTCTGCGGCTGGTCCACCACAGGGCAGACGCGGCGCCGATACTGTTCCTGGTTGAGGGAAGGCGCGGGGGAAAGCCCGGGCTCAAAATAGAGCCGCCTCTCGTACTTGCCGGGCAGGGCGGCGGCGACACCGCTGAAATACTGGAAATATACCATCGGAGTTGATAGAATGCCGGGAACACTGTATCTTGTAGGCACCCCTCTTGGAAATCTGGGCGACATCTCCCCCAGGGCCAAGGACACGCTGGCCTCCGTGGACTTCATCGCCGCCGAGGACACAAGAGTGACTGTAAAGCTTTTAAACTATCTCAACATAAAAAAGCCGCTTGTGAGCTACTACCAGCATAACAGGGCCTCCAGCGGCGAAAAAATACTTGAGCGGCTTTTAAGCGGCGAGAGCTGTGCGCTTGTCTCCGATGCCGGTATGCCCGCCATAAGCGACCCCGGGGAGGACATGGTGGCCCTCTGCGCCGGGAACGGCGTGCCGGTGCTGATAATACCCGGCCCCTGTGCTGCCGTGTCGGCGCTGGCCCTCTCCGGGCTGCCCACAGGCCGTTTCACCTTTGAGGGTTTCCTCTCCACAGCAAAAAAAAGCCGCTTTCAGCACCTTGAAGAGCTTAAAAGTGAAAAACGCACCATGATTTTTTACGAGGCCCCCCATAAGCTGCTGCCCACCCTGTCAGATATGCTGGAATATTTCGGGGACAGGCGCATATCTATATGTCGTGAGATGACAAAGCTCCACGAGGAGACGCTGCGGTGTACTCTGAGCCAGGCGTTGGAGCATTTTCAGCAGACCCCGCCAAAGGGCGAGTTTGTCCTGGTGGTGGAGGGCACTCAGGATGAGCCGCAGCCTGAGATGAGCTTCGAGGACGCGCTGGATATCGTAAACGAATATCACAGGCAGGGTATGTCCCTTAAGGACGCGGCAAAAAAATGCGCCGCTGAGACCGGATTTGCCAGAAACGCCCTATATGACGGGGCAGTAAAGCATTTTTAAAGCAAATAATACTTTTTGTATAGTGTTATTCTGAGCATATCTGCGGAAATGCCAGCCGCATTTTTTACATACTTCAAGATAAGAAAAAAACAGCATGTGCGCCGCGCTGCGGCGAAGCATGCTGTTTTTTAAATCGTCCGTTCTTTTCGATTAAAGTTTTCCCTTTATATCTCTGAGGCAGTCAGGGCAAATATTTTTACCTTTATACGTGACGATATTTGCAACATTATCACAGAAAATGCAGGAAGGCTGGTATTTTTTGAGTATAATTGTTGCGTCGTCCACATAGATTTCCAACGCATCGCGCTCCGCGATGTCCAAAGTTCTGCGAAGCTCAATAGGAAGTACAATACGGCCAAGCTCATCTACCTTACGAACAATCCCCGTTGATTTCATGATATCTGCATCTCCATTTCAAAAAAGTGATAGGATTTGAACGTCTTACAGCATTTTACATCCCTCTACCGCTATTATAACATAACGTAATCATTTGTCAATGGAACAAATGCAGAATTTTAAACAAATTTGCATTTTTTTGTTGCAAAAAGGCAGGAGTTGACACAATATGGCGATGTCTGTAATTTTAACCGGACTTATCCTATTTTCAGCGGTGTTTGGAGCCGTAAGCGGGAACGGCGCCGCGGTATCCGCCGGGGCGCTGGAGGGGGCCGGCGCGGCAGTGCAGCTCTCAATCTCCGTGGCGGGGGCGGTGTGCCTGTGGTCCGGGGTCATGGAGGTCATGCGCCGCTCCGGGCTTGTTTCCGGGCTTGCGCGGATTATGCGCCCGCTGCTCAGGCTCCTGCTCCCCGCCTCGGCGGAGGACAGGGAAATTCTGGAGGCTGTCTCCTCAAACGTGTCGGCAAACCTGCTGGGCCTGGGAAACGCCGCCACCCCCGCCGGCATCCGGGCGGTAGAGCTTATGAAAAAATACGCGCCGGCGGGCCGGGCCTCCGATGACATGTGTACGCTTATAGTATTAAATACGGCCTCTATCCAGCTTATCCCCGCCACGGTGGCGGGCGTCAGGGCGTCTCTCGGGTCGCAGTCGCCCTTCGATATTCTTCCGGCGGTATGGCTCACATCGGCCGTTTCAGCCGGCGTGGGAATTATGGCGGCGAAAATTTTCCGCAGAATCTGGAGGAAAAAATGACGGATCTCATAGTACCCATTATCCTGGCCCTGACGGCAATATACGGTATGTATAAACGTGTGGATGTGTTCGGCGCCATGATTTCCGGCGCAGCGGACGGCCTTAAAACCACAGTGAAGATACTGCCCGCCCTTGTGGCCCTGCTCACGGCGGTGTATATGCTCCGGGCCTCCGGCGCAATGGAGGCCCTCACCTCCTTACTGGCGCCGGCGCTGGAGAAGCTGGGCATTCCGGCGGAGGCCGCTCCTCTTATGCTGATCCGGCCCATAAGCGGCAGCGGCGGCCTGGCCGTAGGCTCGGAGATAATCTCTCAAACCGGGCCGGACTCCTATCCGGGCCGTGTGGCCGCGGTAATGCTCGGCTCCACCGAGACCACTTTTTACGCCGCAGCCGTATATTTCGGGGCCGCCGGGGTAAAAAATACAAGATACGCCATTCCCGCGGCCCTCTGCGCCGATATTGCCGGTTTTATAATGTCAGCTCTTTCAGTTCGGCTGTTTTTCTGAAAAATGTGCCAAAGGCAGCCCCCGCGAAATCGACCGTTTTGCGGCACTTCCTAAATTTTTATTTTATTTTTAGTTTATTCACGAAATATACACAAATAACTATTACTATGTAATCACGCAAAGGGAACAGGAAAATATTTAAATGCGCTTTGCAGAACAGTAAAGGGAGTGTCATTTATGAGTTATAACGACGAAAACGATTTCACAAGAAACGAAAACAGCAGCGATATGCCCGAGGATACCTCCTCTGTCAACCAGCCGGAGCCTTCATCTTTTGACACGCAGGCAAATAATAATCCGGTCGGCAGCCAGCCGCCGGCGGAGGACCCGGCGAGCCGGCCCTATCAGGACTGCGGCTACCAGTGGAACGGAAGCTCTTACCGCAATCCCGCCCCGGAGCAGCATCCCAGCTACGTGCCGCCCACCTACACGCCGAACAGCGCCGGCTACTACACAAATCCCTCGGCCTACCAGCCGGGTTACAATTATGCAAACGGCTCCGTGCCACCTGTGCCGCCTAAAAAGAAAAAGCGCGGCGGCGTCATAGCCGCCGTAGTCGCAGCGGCGCTGGTGCTACTTATCGGGGTTGGCGTCACCTGCGGAGTTGTGGTACACAACTACATCACAGACGGCAGCGAAAAAGCGGCCGCAGCAGATTCCACATCGACGCCGGAGCCTACCAGTGCGCCGACGGAGAATAACAATACCCAAGTGGTTCTCGGCGGCTCCAACAACCACAACGACAATCTCAGCAGCAGCATCGGCGCATCCGGCACAATGGACGCTAAGTCCATCTACAATATGGCCTGCCAGCAAGTAGTCGGCATTAAGACAGAGGTGACCGGCCAGAACATTTTTGGCCAGACTGTGACTTCCGCCGTATCCGGCTCCGGATTCATAATCTCGTCCGACGGCTATATAGCCACCAACTACCACGTTATAAGCACCGCCTTGAATCAGGGCGTTGACGTCACGGTCATGATGGTTGACGGCAGCAGCTACACCGCCGAGATAATCGGCGGCGATGAGGAAAATGACGTTGCCGTTCTGAAGATAGACGCCAATGACCTTAACGCGGTGACTTTCGGCGACTCCAACAATATGGCCGTGGGCGAAACGGTCTACGCCGTGGGCAACCCTCTTGGCGAGCTTACCTACACCATGACAAGCGGCATAGTCAGCGCCCTTGACCGTGAGATATCTACCGATTCCCAGACCTCTATAAACATGTTCCAGCTTGACGCCGCCGTTAACTCCGGTAACTCCGGCGGTCCCGTTTACAACTCCGATGGAGAGGTAATAGGCATCGTCACCGCCAAATATTCCGACACCGGCGTGGAGGGCCTTAGTTTCGCAATACCCATAAACGACGCTCTCGCCATCGTGCAGGATATTATTGAAAACGGCTATGTAACAGGCCGGGCTTACATGGGCATTACCGCAGTCACCGTAACAAGCAGCACGGCCCAGTATTACAACATGGCCGAGGGCGCTTATATCTACGCTGTGGACGAGACGGCCTGCGCCGCAAAGGCCGGCCTTAAGGTGGGCGACATAGTCACCGCCATGGACGGTGAAGCTGTCACCTCCTCTTCCGATCTTGTAACGATGGTGCGCAGACATAAGGCCGGCGATACGGTCACTATGGACGTGTACCGCAACGGCGACACGGTACAGCTCACCATCACCTTTGACGAGAAAAAACAGGAGTCCAACGAAACCGGATCCGAGCAGGAACAACAGGAAAATCAGGGGCAGCAGGGCAACTTATACGAATTCTCTCCCTTCTCCGGAAGCTCCATGAACTGAAAAATTTCACAGATAGCATTAAGGCCCCGGCATTTTCTGCCGGGGCTTTTTTGACAAAGGGCTGCGCACAGTCAGGCCGAAAAATGTTTTCTGCGATGCACATGTCATCCCGGAAAACAGATTTAAATTTATTTCGCCGCCTGCGGGCGGCGAAACTCTGCGAGGCTTTTCTCTCCGGAGGAGTTTTTATTTATAAGCGTGCAAAAAACCTCCCACGGGCAGGGAAATGAAAAGGAGGTATAGAAAAATGGCTTCAAACCACACAAGCAGCTACGGCCTCAGCCAATGGCTGAGAACCGACGCTTTCTCAATGGACGACTTTAATCTGGATAACCAAAAAATCGACGCCGCCCTCAAAAGCTTTCAGGGCAGCCTGCGGATAGCCACCGGCAGCTACGTGGCCACAAACCTTTACGGCTCCCAGAATCCCAACACGCTGAATTTTGATTTCACGCCGTATCTGGTGCTGGTGTCCAACAGCGCCAACAACGGCTGCTCCCAGATTTGGTTTCAGCGGCCAATGACCGTGGCGGCGGGACACACGGGCTCTAATTACGCCGCCTGGTCGGCCAACAGCGTCACGTGGACTGAAAACGGCCTGAGCTGGTACGCCCAATGCTATGGCAACGGAAGCGTATCAGGCAACACAAACGTGGGCGCCAACGACCAGTACAACTACTCCACTAATATTTATTACTATTTAGCCATAGGAAAATAGGGAGGTAAACTTATGAGGATAATTGAAATTGCGCCTCTGCCCAATGGCGCCCACAGAAATCAGTCATACACAGGCGAAAGCCTGAACATACCCGAGGGCTGGGCGGCAATACCGGAGGAGCTGGAAGCCCAGGCGGCGGAATGGCTCCCCTTTGTAACCGCAGCAGTTGAAAACGGCGTCATAACAAAGCTTGAGGATAACCCGGCGGCCCGGGAGGCGGCCATAAGGGACATTGAAGTCTGAAAACGCTGTAAAACCTGCACATCGGCCCTTAAAAGCGGAAATGCCCCGGAGCATAAGCTCCGGGGCATTTTTTATTGCCTTTAAGGCGGTTTTGCTTTGCGCTTGGCTTATTTCTGCACGATGTAAACGCCGGTGGTGGCGGCAGCGGCGCTATTGGCTATCTCGAACTCAGCGGCGACAGCATATTGGGCTTAACGTCAGCGGTTGCGCTGTTTCTGGCGGTGGAAGCATGCTTCACGGCATTGAAAGCCATGTTCATGGCGTCCGCACGTGTGATAGCGCCGAAAAGGGCGCGTCCAGGCCCCGCAAAAGCGCGCTTTTTTCCCGGAAGCCGCCCGGCCCCATTACGCCGCTTTTTCTGCAAAAATCCGGGCAAAAAAGCTCCCGCCCTGCCTGCCGGCAGATTGGGAGATTTTTATATCCACACTTTTATACCATTGTCCTGCCTATCTTCTTCACCCTGAGGAGATTTGCCGCTCCCACGCTCAGCTCGTCGATTCCATACCTTATTAATATAGGTATAAGCTCCTCCTGGCCCGCGGCCTCGCCGCAGACCCCTACCGGTATCCCGCGGCCGTGGGCCGCCTCCACCGTCTCGCTTATCTGCCGCAGCACCGCCGGGTGGGCGGGGTTATACAGCTCCGACACGTCGCTGTTTCCCCTGTCCACAGCCAATGTGTACTGGGTGAGGTCGTTTGTCCCGATGCTGAAAAAGTCCGCCTCCTCCGTCAGCCGCCCGGAGGTGAGACCCGCGGCGGGGGTCTCTATCATCACGCCCACCTTTGTATTTTTCTGAAACTCCGCCTTTTCCCGCTTAAGCTCAAGGGCGCACTGGGTGATAAGCTCCCTGGCCTCGCGTATCTCCTCCGGAGCCGTCACCAGCGGCAGCATTATAAGCAGATTATCCCGTCCGGCTCCGGCCCGCAGTATGGCCCGGAGCTGTGTCTTGAAAATTTCCGGATTTTTCAGGCAGTACCTTATCCCCCGGAGGCCCAGGAAGGGGTTTTCCTCCCTTTTAAGCCCCAGGTACGGCACGTTTTTGTCGCCGCCCACGTCCAGGGTGCGGATGATAACCTCTTTTCCCGCGAAAAGCTCTGAAATTTTTCTGTATATCCGCTCCTGCTCCGACTCCGTGGGGGCGGCGGGCCTGTCCATAAAGAGAAATTCCGTCCTGAAAAGCCCCACGCCCTCGGCCCCGTTTTCAAGGGCCGCCTCCGCCTCCTGTACAGAGCCGATATTGGCATAAATTTTCACCCTGTGGCCCTCCGGGGAATAGACCTCCGCGTCCCGGAAGCCCGCAAGCTCCTTCTTTTCCGCCTCCGCCTCCCGGAGCCGCGCCCGGAATTGGGAGAGAGTCTCCTTATCGGGGTTTACATAAATTTTGCCCTCGCCGCCGTCGGCAATAACCGTGTCCCCGGCGCGTATCTTTCCGCCGAAGTCCGCGCCCATCACCGCCGGGATGCCCAGCGCCCGGGCCAGAATTGCCCCGTGGCTTGTCGCGCCGCCTTTTTCCGAGATTATGGCGGCGGCGCGTCCGCCCAGTCCCGCCGTCATGGACGGCGTCACCTCGGCGGCGGCGAGCACCGCCCCCTCCGGCAGCTCATCTGACGGCAGGCCCATAAGGATGCGTATAATCCGGTCCCCCACATCCAGAACGTCGGCGGCCCGCTGGGCCATAAGGCTGTCTCCGGACGAGCGGAACATATCCGCAAATTTTTCGCAGACGCCGCGGACGGCATGCTCCGCCGCCGCGCCGTTCTCTATCTCCTGTATAAGCTCACCAGACATAAACGGGTCCCGGGCCATTGCAAGCTGACCCAGCATTATGCCGGCGCCGCTCTGCTCCTCCAGCTTCCGGGTGGCGGCTTCAAATTTTTCCATTGCGTCCTCAAGGCGCTTTTTCTCGTTTTCCGCCCCGGAAAATTTAACAGAGCTTATATCCGGCTTATCCCCGGCCATAAACGCCGGGCCTATGCCGATACCCGGCGCCGCGGGTATGCCGCTGAAAATCTCCATCACTCGCCCAACCCCGATTCCACGAATTTTCCGGCGGCCTCAAGGCACGCCTCCTCCTCCGGCCCGGAGCACTGAAGCTCAAACTCGCTGCCGGCCTTAAGGCAGGCGGCCATGAGATTCATGATGCTTTTGCCGTTTACGGTTTTGCCTCCGCTTACTATGGTCACATCGCAGGGATACTGGGACACAAGCTTTACAAACTCATTTGCAGGGCGCATGTGCATACCCATGGGGTTTATGATTTTTAAGGTTTTGGAAACCATTTTTATCCCTCCGCAGTTTTTACGTTATTGCGCTTCAGCGCCGCCAGCATCAGGGCCCCTGCCACAGAGCCGGCCGCCAGCGCTATGCAGTAGCCCAGCACATGGCCCACCACCGGGAAAACGAAGATGCCGCCGTGGGGCGCTCTCAGTGTGCAGCCGAAGAACATGGAGAGACCGCCGGCCACGGCAGAGCCAACGACGCAGGAGGGGATGACCCTCAGGGGGTCCGCCGCCGCGAAAGGGATGGCACCCTCGGAGATAAAGCACAGGCCCATAACGTAGTTTACGAGGCCGGATTTCCGCTCCTCGTCGGTGAATTTCCGCCGGAAAAAGGTGGAGCAGACCGCAATGGCGAGAGGCGGTATCATGCCGCCCACCATAACTGCGGCCATAATGTCGTAGCCGCCGGCTGCGATGGATGCAGTGCCGAAAACATAGGCCGCCTTATTGATAGGCCCGCCCATATCAACGCTCATCATTCCGCCCAGGACGCAGCCCAGAAGTATCTTGCTCGCGCCTCCCATGGAATTAAGGAAATTCTCCAGGCCGGTGTTTATAACGCCCATTACGGGATTTATGGCGTACATGAAAACGCCGATGCCGAGAATGCCCGCCAGGGGATAGATGAGGATAGGCCGCAGGCCGTCAAGGGCCTTAGGCATTTTTTCGGTGATTTTCCGCAGAAAAAGGACGAAATAGCCCGCCGCGAAGCCCGCCAGCAGCGCCGCCAAAAATCCGCCGGATACGGCGTTTTCTCCAGTGATGTTGGCAAAGGAGCTGCCCACATTGGCGATATATCCTCCCACAAAGCCCACGGCAAGTCCCGGTCTGTCGGCGATACTGTAGGCGATAAAGCCCGCCAGCACAGGCAGCATGAAGTTAAAGGCCGCGCCGCCCACGGTTTTGAAGAAGGCCGCCGCCGGCGTGTTCATGCCGAAATTGGACGGGTCGATGCTGTAGTCGTCCAGCAGGAAAGCTAAGGCTATCAGTATCCCGCCGCCGATTACAAACGGCAGCATGTGGGAAACGCCGCCCATAAGGTGCTTATATATCTGCCGGGCAACGCCCTCATGCTCCGGCTCGCTGCTGCTGCCGGCGTTTTCCGAATGGAATACCGGTACCGAGCCGCTCTCAATTTTTTCTATCAGCTCGCCGGGCCTGTGTATGCCCTCGGAGACGCCGGTAAAGAGCACCGGCTTTCCGTTAAAGCGGCCCGTCTCTACATTTTTATCTGCGGCCACGATTATACCGTCGCAGTTTTCAATCTCGGCCCGCTTGAGGCCGTTTTTTACGCCGCCGGAGCCGTTTGTCTCCACCTTGATGGAAATCCCCCGCTCCACCGCGGCTTTTTCCAGGGCCTCCGCCGCCATAAACGTGTGGGCGATTCCCGTGGGGCAGGCAGTGACGGCGAGGATGCGGATACGTCCGTCGCTGGCTGCTTTTTCCGATACATCGCCGCTTCCCACGTCGGCACGGCTCATTACCCTGATAAATTCCTCCGGGCTTTTTGCCGCCCTCAGGCTTTTGGCAAATCCCTCGTCCATAAGAAGCGCCATGAGCTTTGACAGTATCTCAAGATGCCCGTCCCCGTTTTCCGGGGCGGCGATGATAAAAAACAAATCAGATTTTTCGCCGCCGGGGGAGCCGTAGTCCACGCCGGAATTCAAAACCGCCGCAGACAGTACGGGACGGGAAACTGCGGCGCTTTTCGCGTGGGGCACGGCGATTCCCATGCCCACGGCGGTGCTGCCCTCGCCCTCCCGGCGGAGCAGCGCGGCCCGGTATTCCTCCCGGTCTTTTATGGCCCCGCTTTTCATTTGCAGGTCTATGAGCTTTTGGAGTACGTCCTCCTTCGATTTCGCGTCTATGTGAAGCGCCACCCGCTCCGGAGTCAGAAGTTCGGTCACGCGCATATCTTTCACCTCAAATTTTTGAATATATTTCCAGTATTTTTGTTGCCCCGGCGAGGCCCTCGGAAAAGGCTGTGGCGCTGCCGGCGGCGGTGCCCAGCTTCAGTGCCTGCCGGTAATCCCCGGTTTTAAGATAACCGGCTAAAAATCCCGCCACCATGGAGTCCCCGGCGCCCACAGAGTTCACAAGCTCCCCCTGTGGCGCGGATGTGCGGAATATTTCCCCGTCCTCGGAGAGCAGCATTGCCCCGCTGCCGGCCAGGGAAACCAGCACATTTCTGGCCCCAAGCTCCCGCAGACGCTCCGCCTGCACCGCAACCTCCGAGTCCTCCTCCGCCTGCCCGCCGAAAATTTCCGCCAGCTCCTCCCGGTTGGGCTTTATGAGAAACGGCCTGTACTCGAGAGCCTTTAAAAGCATCTCCCCGGCCACGTCCGCCACTATCTCCGCGCCCCGGCTCCTGAGCTTTTCCAGTATTTCAGGAAAAAAGCCCGGCTCCATGTCCCGGGGGGCGCTGCCGGAAATTACCGCCGCATCTCCTGGGCCAAGCTTATCAAGCTTTTCCAGCAGCGCACAGAGATCATCCCTGCCGATATACGGCCCTGCGCCGTTTATATCGGTCTCGCCGTCCCCCCGGAGCTTTACGTTTATTCTGGTAAGGCCGCTTTTTAAAAGGACGAAGTCGCTCCTTATATCGAGTCTGCCCAGCTCCGACAGCACGGCGCCGCCGGTAAAACCTGCGGCAAAGCCCAGGGCCGCAGTCTCCACATCGAGGCTTTTCAGCACTGCGGAGACATTTATGCCCTTTCCGCCGGCGAAGGCGGACTCCCGCACAGCCCGGTTTATATCGCCGGTTTTCAGCCTTTCAAGCCAGATAACATAATCCACGGCGGGATTTAACGTAATTGTGTATACCATTTTCTTTCAGCTCCATGTACAATTTATATTTTGCCGTTATAAATAAAATATTCGCAAAAAAGCGCCCGGAGAATATTCCAGAAATATTCTCCGGGCGCACCGCTGTTTTTTTGATTATTTTGACATACTGCGCCGCCGGGCACAAATTTTGAAATTACGGCGGCCCCGGCGCGAATGTAAATTTTTCAGTAATTTTTTATTACTGTCCGGCGTCAAACTCCCCGTCCGCCGCGAACATTGGACGCACGCCCACTATGTCGTTATAGGCCATGGTGTAGCTGAACGCGCCGTTTGCCGAAACCACCCGGACAAGGTACGAGTATGTGAGATGGGGCGTTCTCGTCCAGTACCACCAGACGTACTTCGGGTCGAATATCTGGGCGTCGTCCAGGGCGGCCCTGGCCCGCTTTCCGAAGTCCCATCCTGGGTTCCAGCTTCTGCCGTGGATTGCCATCTGCTCGTCGGTGGGTTTTGCGCTCAGATGCGCCCTGCCCTCAAAAAGCGGCAGCGGGGCGCCCTCGGCAAAGCCGGATTCATCGCCCATGCACAGCTCCGTGCGGCTGGGCAGGAATATTTTGCTCTTTACCGTCACCACCTGGCCCTTGCCGCGGCTTGTGCGCTTTAACACCGGCACGTCGCTTTCGTATATGGCCTCAACCAGCGCCGGGGAGAGCTCCCGGAGAAAACCGTTTACCTCCATATTCGGCTGCTCGTTATACCGCAGGTTTTTCCCGGCGGGAGGCGTGTCCAGCTCATGGGTGGGCCTGTACCAATAGGTCTCGGCGGAATTGAGCCACTGGCGTATGTTGGAAAGTTCAAAGTTATTATTCCCGTAAAGGGCCGCATTTTCAAATGTAGTCCGCTTTTTCGACTCCGGCTCCGCCGCGTCAAAGGCCGCGCACCTGAGAATCCGGTCGGAAACCAGCACGGTCCCCTTATAGCCCGGATGGTTTTGGGCCGCTACCAAAAATTCGTACCCGCTTCTCCTGTCGGTTATCCTGGCTCCCACCGGCAAATCCTTAAGCTTCAATTTTCCGTCCTCCTTCCGCCGTCAATCGGCCTTGTGTGCGGCTATGTATTTCTCCGCCGATTTTTCCCTGCCCTCGGTAGGCGTTCTGAGGCAGAAGGGGAAGCCATGGTCACATTCGTAACCGCCGCTGGCCTCAAGCTCCTCCTGAGACATATGAGGGTGCGGGGGCATCCTTCTGGCTATGTCCGCATGGTGCTGCAGGCAGTATTTGCAAAATCCGTGCTGCGGGCAGGTGCGGGTCTTACAGGGACATTCCGGGTTATACCGCAGGTCCTCCTCTATAAGCGTCTCCGTAATTTCAAGGCCCGGCACATCAGGAGACATTCCGTGTTCAGCAAGCATTTTCCCACTTCCTTATAATTATAAATATCATTTCGGCAAAACTGCCGGTAACTAATTATAAGCACATTTTCCGGCGTAAGTCAATGAGCCGGCGTTTCCATTTTGGCATACGCTTACATAAAGTATCAAAAACGCATTATTTCTGCGGCCGACGGGCAGAATTGCGGTGGAAAGCTGAATTTAGGATTCCCCGAAGCAGCGGCATACTGTCCGTCAGCCTGTTTACCTTCTTTTTTGCCCCGCAAACAGCGACCCCAAAATAGGCTGAATTTCAATTCTCCCCTTACGGCTCCGGTATTACCGGCACCAGCAGGTGGGAATCGTATTTTCCGCCGGTATGTATAATGTGGTCGCCCTTATTTATTGTATCCACAAAGCCAGCGGGGCTTTTCTTGCCCAGATAGTCAAAGCCCGCCACCGTCAGGCATATGCTCTCGCCCTTGCGGAATATCTGGGCCGTGGGCCAGAAGCCAATTTCAATGGGCACAACCTCTCCGGGCGACAGCTTCTGTGGGTGGTTATAGTCGAGATACGGCTCCGAGGGTGTGGATTTTTCCTTATTGAGCTCCCGCATGGAGACCCGGAGCTGTCCCTTGGGGCCGGTGTAGTTATACCATATGGCGTCGTGGAACTGGGTGACGCCCTCCGCGTCCAGAGTGCTTATGCGCACGAAAACGTCCATATCGTCGTTTCCGACCGCCTCCACCCAGAGCTTTGCCTTGCAGTACCCCGTTATCTCCGTATCCTTATCAAAGGTATATACGAAATCGGTCCTCTGCTTATCGTGGACGGCGTTGTAGTGGTCCATCACGGCCTGCTCACCGTCCTTCATGAAGTCCGGCTCAGGCCCGCAGTCTATAAGCTCCTCGGTATTGTAGGCGGCCGCGGCCTCTTTTTCCGGCTTTTCAAATGACATAGAGCCGTCGGCGGCGTCAAGGTACAGCGTCTTAAACTGCTGACGGGCCAGCGGCCACTCCCGCTCCATTCTGCCCACAATGTCCTTTTTTGTACCCGGGTCCAGAACTGAAAGGCGTATTTTCGGGGTGTTCTCCCAGCCGTTATTCTTGCCTTTTAAATAATGGTCGAAAAATTTCAGAAGGTCAACCTTATTGCAGGGGTCGTAGTAATCGGGCCACTCCAGGGTGTTGTTTACTCGCAGCCACTTTTCTTTGGAGCCGAGGCGGCGGTAATTATCAAAAGTTCCGTGGGTGTGATAGAAATTCGTGTAGCTTGCCACAATGTAGGCCGGAGCGGTTATCTTTTCAGGCTTGCTGCGCTTATCCTCCCAGTACCCGTTAAAGCACGGGTACCGCCTTATCATCTCCGGCATATCCTCTATACGGTTACGGCCGCAGGTACCGAACCGGCCTGTGGACTTGTCGTTTGCGATGCCGCCTATGTAGTAGAAGTCCCTGTACATGTCCGAGGCCCCCTCCCAGGGGGCTATTGCCGCCAGATGGGGCGGGTTTTCCGCGCCTATAAACCACTGGGATATTGCAAGCTGGGAATTTCCCGAAAGCCCGATTTTCCCGTTGCACCACTTCTGCTTTGCAAGCCACTCTATAAGGTCGCAGCCGTCCTCGCCTATCTGGGAGCCATAGTCGTAAATATCGCCCTCCGATTCGTAGGCGCCCCGGGCGTCGGGGCAGACGACGGCATAGCCGAACTGTACCCAATAGCCCGGGTCCGGCCCCTCGTACTTTTCATAGCCCGACAGGGAATCCAGCGGTATGCCGCACCTGTTTGGGAAAATATCAAAATTGTGAGTGCCCCCAAGCCTGCCGAAGTCGCCCCAGCCCACAATGGCCGGAACCTTCTCATCGGTAACAGGGCGGTATATATTCGTGACTATTTTCGTGCCGTCCCGCAGCTCTACCGTAACGTCCCTGTCCCATATCATGGCCGCGGGCAGGGGCATCATACCCGGACGTCGCACATGGCCCCGGGGCAGCACAGTGGTCCCGGGGTGGTAGCCCTCGTAATCGCACATGGGGTGCTCCTCCGGCGGCACCGCCGGGGCAAACGCCACGTCAATGTCCCCGAATTTTTCGTACTTTCCGCTCATGCTTTTTCTCCTTTATTGGTTTCGTCTGTCTGCATGGACAGTGTATTTACAAAATTCTTTATCTCAGGATTCCGGTTTTTCGGCTGCCAGATGGCCACCAGCTCCATGGAATACTCGTCCAAATCAAAATCCACCAGCGTCAGCGTGCTGCTGGTGGGCACCTCCGAGCCGTGTATGAAAAAGCACAGCCCCTGCCCCAGCTCCACAAGTCCAACGCTGCTGAAGCCCATTGTGTGGAACTCTATCTCCGGGTGCGCGTCCTTCTCCCGGCACCTCTCCATAAAGCTCTCCAGTATGCCGCCGTAGCCGTTTTCCTCGCCAATGTAGATTTTTCTGCCGGTCATGTCGGTTATCTTAACGGCATCCTTTTCGGCCAGCGGGTCGCTGGCCTGCATACATACGCAGATCGGTATGCGCCGCAGCTTTGTATACCCAAGATGCGCCTTATCCAGATCATGGGCGTACACGGTAATGCCCACGTCCACCTTGCCGTCCCTCACCGCCTCAAAAATGGAGCCCAAATCGTGAAACACATGGAAGGTCATCTTCGTATTCGGGCGGATTTCGCTGAACTGCTTTACGCAGGCGAAAAAGTTATTTGGCCGGGTATTTTCCAGATACGCGATTTTAAGCTCTCCGGCAAGGCCGTCCCGGTACATGCGCACCCGCTCCAGCGCCCTCTCGTAGTCCTCGGTTATCCTGACCGCGTCCTCCAGAAAAAGCCTGCCGCCCTCCGTAAGCTCAACCGTGCGCTTATCACGCTTAAAAAGCGTTATCTGCAAAAGGTTCTCCAGGAAAGAGATGTGCTTGCTCAAAGTAGGCTGCGAGATATAGTTTTCGCCGGCCGCCTCGCTGAAGCTGAGACATCTTGCAAGCGATACGAACTCCTTTAAAAGCTGAATATCCACCTGTAATACCTCTTTTCTAAAATATAACACGGTTTTGCTGAAATTCAAATTCTGTTTAGGAATAGGTTTTTCCCGCAGGGAATCTCCCATATATAATATACTACTCCGGGGCCTTTCTGCAAAACCGCAAAAGCCACAAATTAGCCTCTCCCATTTCAGCAGTTTACACAAATATCCGGAGCAATGCCTATATACACGGCCGGCCTGCACAGCCCCGCCATGTCAAGCGGGCTTTATTCCATACCGGCATATAAATTCTACCGAAGTTTTTATCTAATTCGTTAGTGGAATTGTGCATATGTCATTCCATAATCGAATTTCCCTTTTCCGACTTCATATGCTATATTTATTTTTGCAGAAATTATTACGAAAAAGTTAATGCTTCTTGTCTTTTTCGCGATTTCGCTGCATAATTCACAAAATGGGAAACCATTCCCAAATAAATTAGGAGGAAAAGTATGAAGAAACTTAGCTGCTTGATTCTTGCTCTGGCTCTCATCCTTGCCCTGTTCTGCGGCTGCGGCATCGGCGATGAGACCGGCAATGAAACTGAAGAGCCTTCACAGGCCACCGAAGCTCCTGACGACAGCCAGGGAGAAGCTCCTGACGACAGCCAGGGCGAGGATAACGGCGAAATGACCCTGCCCCTTACCGAGGACGGTTACACCTTCTCCTGGTGGTGCATGTTCAACTCCACCAACGTTGAAGACCGCGGCGACTGCTACCCCTGGAAGACCGTTGCAGAGAAGACCGGCATTGAGATTGAGTGGCACTGCGCCACCGACGAGACTGCCAGCACTCAAATAGCCCTTATGGCTACAGGCGGCGACATCACCGACTTTGTATCCGGCATTGCCGAATATTACGAGGCCGGTATCCCCTCCGCCGGTGAGGCCGGCCTTTGGGTCGATATTACCGATGAGGTTCAGGAGTACGCTCCCAACTATTGGAATTACATCTCCGCCGACGAGAATCTTTTAAAGGCAAACCTTAACGACGAAGGCGTTCTGTGGTCTTTCCGTCTTATCTCCATGCAGGATCCCCCTGTACCTCAGGTCGGCCCCATGATCCGCGGCGACATGCTTGAGGAGCAGGGCCTTGATGTTCCTGTTACCTTTGAGGATTGGGACAATGTCCTGTCCGTCCTCCAGACCGAATATCCCAGCATACGCGGTTCTCTGCTGCTTGACGCCACCGGCCTCAACGGCGAGTCTCATATGTGGTCCTCAGCCTTCGATATGGGCGACACCGACAAGCCCTGGGTAGTTATCGATGGCAAGGTGGATTATTCCATCCGCGGTGACAACTACGAGGCCTATGTCCGCCAGATGCACGACTTCTACGAAAAGGGCTACATCTTCCAGGACTTCTCAACAACAAGCTTCCTGAACATGGAGCAGTACATAACCAACGATGAGCTCATCGAGTTCGACGCTCCCGCAGCCATGGGCGCCAGCCTGAACACCATGATGTCCGCCGAGGGCGACTTCAAGCTCGTAGGCGTCCCTGCGGCAAAGGTCAATGCCAATGACGAAATTCACCTCCGCTCCGGCGACGACGCTGTCCGTAACGGCGGCGACTGCGCAGCGATAAGCGAGGCCTGTGACAATGTGCCTCTGGCCTGCCAGCTTATGAACTATCTGTGGAGCGACGAGGGCATCATCCTCTTCAACTACGGCGAGGAAGGCGTCTCCTTCGAGTATGACAGCGACGGCAATCCCCAGCTCACCGAGCTCGTTCTCAATAACCCCGAAGGTCTGAGCCAGACCGCTACCTCCGAGATTTATCTCTGTGTCCGCTGCATCCCCATCCTTAAGGACAACATTTCCATGTACGACGATGACACTCTTGACATCATCAACGTCTGGATGGAAGGCGCCGACACTGACTACAAGGTATCCGAGAACGTATCTCTCACCTTCGACGAGAACAGCACAATAACCTCTATCCTCGGCGATGTTAACACCTACGTCCAGGAGATGACCGTTAAGTTCATCACCGGTGAGGCCGACATCGACGCTGAGATCGATGACTACAACGCAGAGCTCATTTCCATGAGGATCGAGGACGCCATAGCAGTTGAGCAGGAAGCTGTTGACCGCTACAACGCAAGATAAATTATCACAGCGTTATTGGCAAGATCACCTTAAAATTATTCATCGACAGAAGCTTCCTCCTGCTGTATAATTACGGCAGGAGGAAGCTTATATCTTTGAAAGGAATGATATAATGGAAAATATCGAGGTATTATACTGGCCCATGCAGCCCCCCGAAAATCCGAAGGCGCATTGGCCCGGCTACCACCCCAATCAGAAAACCCTTTTAAAAAAGGGCGATCATTACGACACCGACGGCGCTCCCTTTCCCTGTGATATAATCTACGAGAGGGACGTGCCCGTGACCTTATCAGACGGCACCGTTATCGACGTGGATATCTTCCGCCCCAACACAGACGAAAAAGTACCGTGCCTCATGGCCTGGCACGCCTTCGGCAAAACTCTGCTGCCGGACGCCAACAAGCCGGATCCGGAGTTTATCAAAATGCTCGGCCCCCAGGCCGAATCTATGATAGCCGCAATGAACGGCGACGCCCGGCTTTCCGGCCTTGAGACCCGCCAGGGCCCCGATCCGGCCGACTGGGTAAATCACGGCTACGCCGTCTGTTCCCCCGACCCCCGCGGCGTATATCACTCCCAGGGCGACATGCAGTATTTCGGCTCACAGTACGGCAGGGACGGCGCCGAGGTCGTGGAATTTCTCGCACGGCAGGACTGGTGCAGCGGCAAGGTGGGCCTCACCGGCACCCACTGGAGCGCCATCGCCTCCTGGTTTATCGCCGCAGAGCAGCCGGAGCATCTGGCCGCGATGTTCATCGTGGAGGGCCACGGCCGCTTCTACGAGGACGAAATGATGCGGGGCGGCATCCCGGCCCTTGATTTCAACAACCGGAACCGCGGCTTCGGCTACAACAGGATAGAGGATATCGCCGGAATGGGCGAAAAATACCCCCTCTACAACGAATACTGGGCCGACAAGGACGCCCACTTTGAGCGGGTGAAATGCCCCCTGTTCGCCATCCCCAGCTTCTGGCAGTCCTACCACTCCCGCAGCGTGTTCAACGGCTTCAACATGGCCCCCACCGGGGATAAGTGGATGCGCGTCCACAACGGCATGAAGGAAAACCCCTACCGCCTTATGGACCACCAGAACGAGGCAAGGGAGTTTTTCGACTACTTCCTCAAGGGAATCGACAACGGCTGGGACAAAAAGCCCAGATACCGCCTGGGCCTTATGGACCCTGGCCACGAGGATATTAAGGACCGTGTGGTTGACGCTTTCCCGCCCTCCGGGTACACGCCCACCACCTTCTACTTAAACGGCGGCAAAATGACCCTGGACAGCGAGGCCGCCCCTGTGGAGTCAAAGGTTGAATACATCGCTGACGACGGCGTAAGCGGGGTGCGCTTTAAAATGACCGCCCAGCGGGACTTTGAATTTGTGGGCTATTCAAAGATAAAGCTCTGGGTGGAGGCCGACGGCAGCGATGATATGGACATATTCGTAAATGTGGACAAGATGAGCGCCGACGGCAAAATCCTTATCGCCAACGGCACGGAGCACAACACCGACTACGCCGGCCCCAACAGCCGCCTGAGAGTTTCCCACCGCCACACCGACCCGGAAAAGAGCACCGAGCTGGAGCCTTACCACACCCACGACAGGGAGGAACTTCTGTCCCCCGGCGAGATTGTGCCTGTGGAGCTTGGCATATGGCCCACCGCAATGGTGTTCCACAAGGGCGAGCAGCTCACAGTGGAGATAACCGGCCACGCTCTCAAGGTCCGGCACCAGCCCCCGGCGGGGAATATCGCCACCAGGAACAAGGGTAAGCACATTATCCACACCGGCGGAAAGTACGACAGCAAAATTATTCTGCCGATAAAATAAAAAGGTTTGCCTCACCGTCCGGCGCTCATTCGGCTCCGGACGGTTTTTAATTTTTTACTGAACATGTATGGAAAAATCCCATATAGTCTGCTATACTGGTCAGACACATAATTTTGCTTTATTTCAGGAGTTTTCGCTATGGACGCACTAGCGGTGGGCGGCGGCGCGGGCGCCGTAATCTTCCGGGCAATAAGCGCGGCGCTTGTTATAATCGTCCTTATGTGCGCAAAGGATCTCATCAGAGCATTTTTTATCAGTCCTTTTTATTGTTTTTCTCAGAAATGAAGCTTACCAGCCTGTTATATCCGTCCTGCCCGTCCTTCAGCCGGGCGTTGGGAAATGCTCTTAAAATCCTGTTCTGCACACGGCGCTTTTCCGTGAGCTTTGCCTTAAGCTCCAACTTCTTCTGCTCCAGCCGCTCGCTCTCGGCGCTGCGCCGGTCCGCAAAAAACGCCTTTGCCTCCGAGTTTTTCTCGCTGAGAAGAAGCTGCTCGGCTTTTCTGTGCTCCTCGAACAGAGCTTTTTCCTCCGCCCGGTGCTTTTCGCAGAGGGCCTTGTAGTCGGCGTATATGTCCTGAGTCTCATCCGCAAGCTGCTTTGTGTTCAGCACCACTCCCGAAAGGCCGCCGCCTATCCTGTCGGATATGGAGTGTATCTCCCCGGCCAGCGCCGATATAACCCGCACACGCTTTTGCAGGTTCCGTATCACCGCCACCGTGGCGACCCCATCCGCCAGCATAATTACCCCTAAGATCATTACCAGCACGTTCAGCAGGACGTCCGGCGTCCGGCATATAAGGTCGTATATCATCGGGTGGATTATCCTCATCACAAATGTGGCGGCCAGGCCCCACAGCAGTGAAAATTCCAGACATATGTAGCCCTTGAGGTTGAATTTATTCCGGGAATAATCCCACCATTTGGTGCTGAACAGCTTTTCCAGCACCCAGCCTGTAGCAAATTCCAGGGCGGAGGTCAGTATGACCGAGCCGAAAAACAGGATAGCCAGATTATCCTCCAGCGGCGTGAGAAGTATTATGACCGCCACAACGCCAACACCGTATATGGGGCAGACGGGCCCGTTTAAAAAGCCGCGATTTACGAATTTCCCATCCACCGCGGCGGCAAAGACCACCTCACAGCACCAGCCAAGGAAGGCATAGATGAAAAACATCATAAACAAGTCCATAAGCCCAAAGCCCATAATGGAAATCCCCATAAAATTACCCCGCTTTTATATATCGTAAAGATTATTCTAATGTCCGGCGCCCCGTCTGTCAACTGGAAAGCCACCCACAATTTACAGCTATCTTTATTCCTCCCGCTCCGCTATAATTCATATATTGAGTCATCGCGGGCGCAGGCGGGCGTAATCGCTTCCCGCGGGCAGATTAAACTGCGGCCTGTGTAAGCCGCTGGGAGGTCTACATATGGAAATACAGTATCTGGGCGCCGGCTCCTACGCCGTCACCCTCGGACTATGGGAATTTTCCCGGGAGAATATAGAGAGCAAGCTGCTGCCCCAGCTGGGCATAGGCGACAGCCGCTCCGTCAGGGTGGATATGCTGGAGGGAAAGGACAACGCCATACTTTTTATCCGCCGCAGCGGAGGCAGCGCCTGCTTTTTCGAGTTTTGCTCCCTTGAGGACCTTATAAGCTGCGCCCTCGCCTGCTGCGGGGACTGGATCTCCTCTCTTTACACAATAGACGGTGCATACATACTCTCCGTCTATCCATGGGAAAACTGGGAGGCTCCGCCGGTCATTTCCGAATATGGCGCCAGGCTCTCATGCTCCCCCGGCTACGCCGCACATCTGGAGGAGCACGGCAGGCTGCTTATAGCCGGAGACGCAATAGCCTCTCTGCGCCAATGCTTCAGCCCCTGTTCCTGACGGCTCCCACAGCGGAAAATATCCCGAAAGCCGCCATATTCGCCACCACCACGCTGGCCCCTGCCGGAGTGTCGAAAGCGCAGGATATGATAAGTCCCAGCACAAAGCACGCCACCGACACGGCGGCGGCTGTGAGCACGACGGGCCTGAAGCCTTTGCACACCCGCATGGCGGTCATGGCCGGGAAAATTATAAGGCTGGATATAAGAAGCGTCCCCATTATCCGCATACCTATAACTATCGTCAGAGCCGTGAGCAGCGCCAGCACCATGTTGTAGGCCCCGGCACGCACGCCGGTGGCCCTGGCGAAATCCTCGTCGAAGGTGACGGAAAACATCCTGTTGTAGAGCACCGCAAAGAGTATGAGCACCGCCGCTGACAGCGCCGCGCTTATATATACGTCGCTCCCGCTCATGGAGAGTATGCTGCCGAACATGTAGCTGTACAGATCCGTGTTTACCCCGCCGGATACGGAGACCGCCATAACGCCCACAGCCAGGGCCCCGGTGGAGATGAGGGCTATGGCCGAGTCGCCCTTTATCTTTCCGCTGCCGTTTAAACGCAGAAGCAGGAACGCCGCTATGACCACCACCGGTATAGCCACCGCAAGGGGAGCCAGATTCAGCGCCGCCGCTATGGCCAGGGCGCCGAAGCCCACATGGGAGAGGCCGTCGCCTATCATGGCGTATCTTTTAAGTACCAGACTCACACCAAGAAGGGCCGAGCACAGGGACACCAGCGTACCCACCAGCAGCGCCCTTGTGAGAAAGGTGTAGGAAAAAAAGTCAATAAATATATCAGCCATTTTCCCCGCCCCCCATAAATCTTCTTCCTATGTCAGTTTTGAGATACTCCTCCGTACCGCCGAAAAACAGCGGCGTATTGTGCAGATGGAGTATTTTCCCGGCGTTTTCCACCGCCGCGCGTATGTCGTGGCTCACCATAATAACGGTTATTCCGTCTTTCCTGTTTATATCCCTGACCATGGAGTAAAATTCCCCGGTGGCCACCGGGTCCAGGCCCGTCACCGGCTCATCCAGCAAAATGAGCTTCCTCGTGGCGCAGAGCGCCCTCGCCAGCAGCACTCTCTGCTGCTGTCCCCCGGAGAGGTCGTGATAGCACACGCTTTTTATATCCCCGATGTCCAGACGGCGCAGGCTGTCTGCGGCGCGGGCTTTTTCTTTTTTGGTGTAAAACGGCCGCATCCCGCAGGAATTCAGGCAACCGGACAGCACCACCTCCCACACCGTTGCGGGGAAATCCCGCTGTATGCCGGTCTGCTGCGGGAGATAACCTATCTCCGTCTGCTTTAATCCGCCGCCGAACTCTATTTTCCCGTCCTTCGGCGCCTTGAGGCCCAGTATGGCCTTTATAAGTGTGCTTTTTCCGCTGCCGTTTTCACCCACCACGCAGAGGTAGTCCCCGGCGTCTATTTCAAAGCTCAGCTCCGACAGGACGGTTTTCCCCTCGTAGCTCAGCGTCAGATTTTCGCATTTTATAAGCGGCATCCTGTAAATTCCCCCTCCGGCTCAACCCAGCGCCTTTTCAAGATTTTCGGCGTTCCGCTCCATAAGCTCCAAATACCCCACGCCGCTGCGGAAATCCTCCCTGGACACCGTATGGCAGGAGTGGAACAGAAGCTCCTCCGCCCCCGTGTCCTCCGCCAGGGCGTCCGCCGTGCGCATATTTGAAAATTCAATGTAGAAAACCGCCGGGATATCCTCATCCCGCATTTTGTCAATAAGAAACGCCACCGTCCTGACCCCCGGCTCCGACTCCGAGGAGCAGCCGGGAAACGCGGCGTAATACTGAAGCCCGTATTCGTCGGCAAAATACCGCATCGGGAATCTGTCGCCGAATATGACAGTCCGCCGCTTCCCGCCGGCGACTATATCACGGAATCTCCCGTCCAGCGCCAGAAGCTCTCTTATATAGGCCCCGGCATTTTCCCTGTAAGCTTCGGCGTTTTCCGGATATTTTTCCTCCATGGCCCCGGCTATTCTCTCCACGATGGCGATGGCGTTTACCGGCGATGTCCAAACATGCTCGTCGTACTCCGCCTCGCCCTCTTCGCGCTCCCCGCGGGGGGCGTCCATGCCCTCCACTATCTCCTCCTCAACGGTATCCACGCAGTCCATAAGGGAGATAACCGTAATATCGCTCCCGTCCATGGAGTCAAGTATTTCCCTGGCCCATTGGTCGCTCTCGCCGCCTGTCATGATGAATATATCGCAGTTCCGGACTTTGACTATATCCGACGGGGACGGGTCGTAGCTGTGGCTCTCGGCCCCCGGGTCAAGGAGCATCGTTATCCCGTCGCCGGAGCCGGCGATATTCCTGGCGAAATCATACTGGGGAAAAATTGTCGTCACTATATTTACGCCGCCGCTCTCCTCCTGCCGCAAAAATGCGCAGCCGGAAAAAAGCAGCGTAAAGCATAAAACCAAGGCTGAAATTTTTTTCATTTATTCCTGCACCCGCAATGGCCATAGAGCACGGTTCTGGAGCTGTCCACTGTAAAGCCGTGGTTTTTCCTGATATGCTCGTCCATTTCCCTCATAAAATCGCAGTCCAAGTGTATGAGCCGGCCGCAGTCCAGGCACTTTAGGTGAAAGTGCATATTGCACTGGCCGCTCTCCGGCACATATTGATAGCAGGCGCTCCTGCCCTCCTCAGCTATGAATTTCCGCACCTCGCCGGTCTTTTCCAGCTTATCGAGAGTACGGTATACCGTGGTGACGCCAACCTCTCCCGAGAGGCCCGCGGCTATCTCCCCCGCGGTAAGGTGCCTGTCGCCGCTGGCTTTTATATATGCCAGGATTATATCCTTCTGCCGCGTCCTATACCCGCCGTCCATTTTGTCGCCCCCCCGAATATGAAAACGGTTTTCATTTTCATATTATAAGCCTCCCGGGACCTTTTGTCAACTGCCCTTTTGCCGGATAAAAATTCAAAGCGGGCTGCACAGCAGCCCGCTTTGAATCTCATATTTCCTTTACTTTACATCCATTGTGCGCATGGCGTTCAGTATCGCTATCACCGCAACGCCCACGTCGGCAAAAACCGCCTCCCACATAGTTGCCACGCCGATGGCGCCCAGCACAAGCACTATGCCCTTTACCGCCAGTGCGAAAACTATATTCTGCTTTACGATACGCACCGTTTTCCGGGCGATTTTCATGGCCGTAAGGAGCTTTTTCGGGTCGTCGTCCATAAGCACCACGTCCGCCGCCTCTATGGCGGCGTCGGAGCCCATGCTGCCCATTGCCACGCCCACATCGGACCTGGCCAGCACAGGGGCGTCGTTTATGCCGTCGCCCACAAAGGCCGTCTTTGCCTGGTTTTCGTTTCCTATCCTCTCAAGGCACTCCACCTTGTTCTGGGGCAGAAGCTCCGCCTCAAAGCGGTCCACGCCAAGCTCCATTGCGACGGCGGCCGCCGTCTCCTTCCGGTCGCCGGTGAGCATCACGGTCTGAACCCCCAGGGCCCTAAGTCCGGCCACAGTCCCGGCGGAGGTTGCCTTCAGGCCGTCGGCCACCAATATGCTGCCCATATACTCCCCGTCCCGGGCTATGTATACCACCGTACCGGCCCCGGCGTACTCCTCTACGGAGACGTTTTCCATAAGTCCGGCGTTTCCGGCCAGCACCTGTCTGCCGTCCAGCTTTACCTGCAGGCCCCGGCCGGGCACCTCCCGGATCTCGGACAGGCGCTCCGGGTCGATTTCGCCTGAATATGCCTCGCAGATCGACCTTGCTATGGGATGGCCGGAGCAACTCTCCGCCATGGCTGCAATCTCCAGAAGCTCATCCTCCGTGCAGCCTGCAGGGTGGATTTCACGCACTGTGAATTTGCCCTCGGTGAGGGTTCCGGTCTTGTCAAAGACCACCGTCTTAACATCACGAAGCGCCTCAAGATAGTTGCCGCCCTTTACAAGTATACCGTGGCGGGACGCGGCGCCGATGCCTCCGAAAAAGCTCATTGGCACCGATATCACCAGCGCGCACGGGCAGGATATTACAAGAAACGTACAGGCGCGCCTTATCCACTCCCCCCAGCCTCCGCCGGACACAAGAGGCGGCAAAACCGCCAGTATGACGGCGCAGATAACCACCGCGGGCGTGTAATATTTGGCGAATTTCGTAATGAAATTTTCCGTCCTTGCCTTTTTTGCCGAGGCGTTCTCCACAAGCTCCAGGATTCGGGACACGGTTGAGTTTTCAAACTCGCTTGTGACCTGCACGCGCAGAAGCCCCTGGCCGTTTACGCATCCGCTTATAACGCTGTCGCCGGCCGATACGCCTCTGGGCACCGACTCGCCCGTAAGGGCGGAGGTATCCACCATTGAGCTGCCTGTAAGAACCACCCCGTCAAGGGGTATGCGCTCTCCCGGCTTTACCACAATGACCTCGCCCAGAGCCACCTCATCCGGGTCCAGCCGCTCTATCCCGCTCTCACGCTCAACATTGGCAAACTCCGGGGTTATGTCCATAAGGTCGGATATATTCTGGCGGGAACGGTTTACGGCATAGCTCTGGAAAAGCTCTCCCACCTGGTAGAAAAGCATCACTCCCACAGCCTCGGAAAATTCACTTGTGCCGAAGGCGCCGATGGAGGCCACTACCATAAGGAAATTTTCGTCAAAAATTTGTCCGTGGGATATATTGCGTATGGCCTTCCACAGAATATCCCAGCCCACGGTGAAATACGGTACGGCATATATGAGCACCCTTATATACCAGTGCGCCTCTGTAAGATGGTTCGCCGTCAGCGCTCCGGCATACAGCACTGCTGAAATTATTATTCTTAACAGGGTAAGCTTCTGCTTTCGGTTCAATCCTTCATCGCTCCCAAACTCTACATTACAATGGTGCAGTCCGGCTCCACCTTCCTGCACACAGCCTGCACCTGCTTCATAATATCGTCAAACCGGGCGTCGTCCGCCTCCACGGTCATTTTCTGAGTCATAAAGCTCACGGTGGCGTCGGTAACGCCGTCTATTTTCTTTATCGCCTCTTCCATCTTCGCGGCGCAGTTGGCGCAGTCCAAATCGATAAGCTTAAATTTTTTCTTCATTTTAAATTACCTCCCGCCATTTTTATGGTCTTAATATAATTTTTAGCTTACAGCCCCCGATACCGGGCGCAAGCCGGCAAATGCAAAATCCCTGCCGGGAAAAGCATTACTCCCGTATATGTTCCATGCCCTGGTGAATGACCGACGCCACATGGTCGTCGTCAAGAGAATAAAACACGGTTTTCCCATCCCTGCGGTTTTTTACCAGCCGGGCCTGCTTCAGCACCCGGAGCTGGTGTGATATGGCCGACTGGTTCATGCCCAGGAGCTGGGCTATGTCGCAGACGCACATCTCCGACTCCAGCAGCACATACAGTATCTTGATCCTGGTGGAATCGCCGAACACCTTAAAAAGCTCCGCCAAATCAAAAAGCTCATCCTCAGGCGGCATCTTTTCCATCACGGCTTTCACCACATCGCCGTGCACCTGATAAAATTCGCAGCACTCCGCTCCCTGTTCGTGCATCATTTTCACTCCTTTTCATATGAACAACTGTTCATGTTTTGAATTATATACCTGCGCGTAATATGTGTCAACAGATCCGGAGAAAAATTTTTCAAAAAAATTTCAGCCCCGGAGGGCCCGCAAAAATCCCCCGGGGCCGAAAACCGCCTATTTCCTGTCCTGAAGTATCAGCCGGCGCAGCGCCTCCACGCCTACGCGCACGGCTTTCTCCGTATCCATTGCATCCGGCTCGGAAAATCCCGCCGCTTTCCGCTCCTGGTTCCAGATAACGTGGAAAACCGCACCGCACCGGAGGTTCAGGGCCGCAGCTGCGGTGAAAAGCGCCGCCGACTCCATTTCACTTGCCAGCACCCCAAGGCGCTTCCATGCCTCCCATTTATAGCATAGCTCACCGGCCACGGGCATCCTGTCCGGGCTGTGCTGGCCGTAAAAGGAGTCCTTGCACTGGCACACCCCCGCGTGCCAGGCGCAGCCCAGGCTTCTTGCGGCGTCTGCAAGGGCCTCCGTCACCTGGAAATCCGGCACCGCCGGATATTCGATGGGCGCGTATTCCCGGCTGGTGCCCTCATGCCGGACGGCCCCGGTGGCTATGACGCAGTCGCCGCTTTTCACCTTCATATTGATTCCCCCGCAGGTGCCCACACGGATAAAGGTGTCCGCGCCGGCAGCCGCAAGCTCCTCCATGGCGATGGCCGCCGACGGGCCGCCGATACCCGTTGAGGTCACGGATACCTTTTCCCCCTCGAGGGTGCCGGTATATGTGGTAAACTCCCTGTTTTGCGCCACCTTTACAGGGTTTTCAAAAAACGCCGCTATTTTCTCGCACCTGCCCGGATCCCCCGGCAGAATACAGTAGCGACCCACGTCCCCGGACCAGCACTGGATGTGATACTGGATGTTCCCGCTCATATAAACCCACCTTCCTGATTTATCCAAACATCGGTTTTGTTACTGTTTTGTAAGCGCTTTGTTGTTGCGCTGTTTGTAAACATATATTATTATAATAGACAATGGGTAGATTGTAGGTACATTTTGATAAGCCTTACACAAGGGGATGACAACGTGAAAAAGTTCCTTATCGGTCTTCTTTCAGGCTTTATAATAGCGGCGGGCGTATCCGCAGCCCTTTATTTTACGCTCGAGCCCGGCGCAGACAAAGGCCGCAGGGCAGACCAGAATCTTCTGGACGCCGCTATTGAGGCTGCAAACTGTATAAGCCTCCGGGATTACGAGGGGCTGAGCAAGATGGTGCACCCGGAATACGGCGTGGTATTTTCGCCCTACTCCAACATCAGCCTGGCCAGCGACAAATGCTTTACACCGTCCCAGGTGGCCGCCTTCGGCAGCGACTCCGCCTCATATGTCTGGGGCACCTACGACGGCTCCGGGGAGCCTATAGAAATGACTCCGGCGGATTATTTTAACACTTTCGTCTACAACGCAAATTACGCCTCCGCCCCCGTTTTGGGGATTAACTACATCGTAAAGTACGGAAATTCGCTGGAAAACGTCTCTGATGTTTTCCCCGACGGGCTTTTTGTGGATTTCCACTTCCCGGCGCTCTCGGATAACCTTGAGGGGGCCGACTGGTGTACTCTGCGCCTTGTTTTCGAGGAGTACGACGGCGTCCTTATGCTCACCGCCGTAATTCACTGCCAGATGACCGTGTAAATCATCTTTTCAGAGTTCTCAGGTAGTCCTTTGTCTCCTGGCTTATGCGCCGGCTCTCCACAGCCTTCTGAATGGCCTTGTTGTGGCACCATTTATCCAGCCTGCCGCCCTCTAAAATTTTTATGGCCGCATCGTACTGTTTGCACAGGGCCGCGGCGAAATACCAGGCGATCATCATATTCACGTAATATTCCTCGGATTTTATCCCGGCCACAAGCTCCGCCATTTCCGGCCTGAAATTTTCGTCCAGATAAAAGGTCATGAGCATCTCTATTCCAAACCGGACGGTATATGTCTCGCCGGAAGCCGTCCAACGGAGTATGCGCCTGTAAAGCTCCGGAAGGTTTTTCCTGAAAGCCTTCGGCGACATCAGGTCGCAGGTAGCCCAGTTATCAATATAAGGCAGGAATTTTTCAGCAGCCTCCACCGCCTCGTCGAAGCTTTTCATAAGCCCGATGAGCGCGCCGTGGAGGTTGTTTTCATCATAGTACATGTGGGGCAGGCTGTTTAAGAAATCCTCCGCCTCCGGTGTGCCCGAAAGCTCCTTTGCCAGCCTCCGGATATCCGGCGTCCGCACTCCTATGACACGCTCCGGCTCCACCGTCGGCATAAGCCGGCAGTGAAACTCCTTATACTCCCTGTCCTGCAATTTAAAAAGCTCCGCCCTGATTTTTTCACTCACGTTCTCCGCCTCCCTTTACAGCCCTTAAAAGCTCCGGGCGGCTGTTCCTCAGCTCCCCCGAAAGCACCAAATCAAAAAGTCTCTTAAGCTCCCGGCCCACCTGCGGCCCCGGCGGTATTCCGGCCTCCAGCAAATCCCTGCCGTTTATCTCCAAATCCCTGAGCGAGAGGCAGTCCGCCTCCCTCAGTACCTTTTCCAAAAGGGCCTCGCCGTCCCTCACCAGGGGCAGCGCGTCTGCATACCGCCCCTGGCCTCCGGCGTCGGCAAGGTGCATTTTCAAAATGTCCCGAATATTTTCAGGGCCCAATTTGGCAATTTGGCGCCTCATGGCCTTTTCATTTTCCGGTATGGGCATATCGTGCTGCGCCACAAGGAGCGTGACCCGCTCCCTCACCTGGTTTGAGGCCCTGAGCCGCCGCATTATCTCCTCAGCCATCCGGGCGCCCTCCTGCTGATGGCCGTAGAAATGGCCCACTCCCTCAGCATCCAGCGAAAAGGTTTTCGGCTTTCCCACATCGTGGAGCATTACCGCCAACCGGAGCACGCCGTCTGGCTCCGCCGCGTCCACTGCCCTGCACGTGTGCTCCCACAGGTCATAGATATGGTGGGAATTTTTCTGGTCGAAGCCAAACATGGGCCGAAGCTCGGGAATTATAACTGCGAAAACCTCTCTGAATTCCATAAGCAGCCTGCCCGGCGTCCTGCCTGCAAGAAAGCCCAGAAGCTCCGAAAGCACCCGCTCCGCCGCTATTTTACTCAAAAGCTCCCGGCAGCCCAGCAGGGCCCCGGCTGTCTTTTCTTCAATTGTAAACCCATATACAGAGGCGAAGCGCAGCGCCCGCATTATGCGGAGCGCATCCTCCGAAAAGCGCTTTTCCGGCTGGCCTACGCAGCGGATAAGTCCCTTTTTAAGGTCCTCCCGGCCGCCGAAAATATCCAAAAGCCCTCTTTCGGGGCTGTAGGCCATGGCGTTTACCGTAAAATCCCGGCGGCTCAAATCCTCCCTCACGTCACCGACAAAGGACACAAAATCGGGCCTGCGGCTGTCGCTGTAGCCGCCCTCGGTGCGGTAGGTGGTCACCTCCACCGGCTGGCCGTCCACAATAGCTGTTACGGTGCCGTGCTTTATGCCAGTCTCTATCACCCGGAAGTCCGAGAGGCATTTTTTGCTCTCCTCCGGCCTTGCGGAGGTACACACGTCCCAGTCGTGGGGCTCCGTGCCGATAAGGCTGTCCCTCACGCAGCCGCCTACGGCCCACGCCTCATATCCGCATCTCTCCAAAGCGTCCATAACAGCCCTGGGCCGGGCCGGGATATCCAGCATTCTCTCCGCCTCCCTTTTTGGGATATTATACTCCACAGCCGGTGAAAAGTACAGCGGAAAGGATACTCCGCATTTTTTCGCAAAAAAGTAAGGCGGGCATTTCTGCGGGTATCCGTAAAACAGTAATAAAAAATGAACGGCAATTGCCGTACATGATCGGTTACAAATTAAACGGTTTTACGGAGGTATCGCCATGAAACGGCTAACATCTTGTGAGTTCAATATCGACACCGGCTGCGTGGAAATCCAATACTCCGATGGGAGTACGCTTGCCATCGACTGCACCGCCGTGGAGAACAGCATCGAAACGACGATGAATCAGCGGTCAGAGATGGACTGGCTGATTTACAATGCGCCTCTGGAATACGCAGAAATGGTGCTGAACGGCGAGCTGGAGGGCTACCTCAAGCGGGTATCCGGCCCGTACAGCGGCATCGGTTGGGATTCATAAGAAACACGAAGTGCCCATCCCGGTCTTGCAGAAATGCTTGACCTGGGCGGGCGCTTTTTTGCGTTTATGGCTTAACGATTCGATACCCCCATTTGCTGCGGAATGGCCGTCACTTGAAGGTACTGTTGACAAAGGGGAAAAACAAGCGCCGGCCTCAAAAGCCGGCGCCGCAAGCCTGTAAAAATCATTAATATTCGATTCAGGTCCAATGCGTTCGCAGAAAGCAGACAATTAATCAAGGTAGTAAAAGCCTTCCGGTTTCCCGGTACGCTTCATATAGCCGCAGTCCGGGTCTGTCGGGCTTTTCAGCACCTTCCTTTTTCGCACTGGCTTTTTCGTTCCCCTCGTTTTGGGCATGATCCCGTCCTGCTCTGCCTGGGCGTTGAGGCGCTGAATATATTCCGACGGCGTGTCCTCCACCCATATTTCTTCAACGATGTCGTTCCTGAC
>CAZBUH010000006.1:0-28323 GCA_964495095.1 uncultured Oscillospiraceae bacterium
CGGCTTCCACAGGCCTGCGGATCACTTTTATATTGTCGGTATCCGTTCCGATCTGCTGCGGAATATTGGAGCACCTGATTGCTGGGACAGAGATAACAGCCGCAGTATTCATCTTAATATATGCACGCAATGAAATTATAATAAAAGGTATTTTGAAAAGGGATGCAACTGTGTGAAAAATGTGGTAAAATTCCATGTAGTAAAGTAAAACAGGAGGATAATTATGGACATAACTGAAGCAAGGGAGAAGCTGAGGGCGCTCCAGGAGAAAATGTACGCCTACAACTATGCAAATTCCTGCATTTATGTGGACAGCGTGACCGTTGCGCCGAAGAACTCCAACGAGGGACGCAGCAAGGCCCTGGGCGTGCTGGCCGAGGCCGGCTACAATGTTTTTATATGCAGCGGGACAGGGGAGCTTCTGGACTTCCTCTCCGGGCATACGGACGAGCTGACAGAGCAGGAGCGGAAGGAAGTTAAGGAGCTGCGCCGGGATTACGACAGGGAGAAAAAGGTGCCGGTGGACGAGTATGTGGCGTACAAGGTGCTTATAAACGACGCCCAGAATGTTTGGCACAGGGCGAAAGCGGAAAATGACTTTAATATGTTCGCCCCGTATCTGGAGAAGATAGTTGCCTTTAACCGGCGGCTGGCCGGGCTGTACGACGATAAGAAAAAGCCCTACGATGTGCTGCTGGACCAGTATGAGCGCGGCGCGGATATGGAGATGCTGGACAGCTATTTCGACGAGATAAAAAAGACGATTGTGCCCCTTTTAAAAAAGGTCACGGAGTCGGAGCCGCCGGAGACGGATTTTCTCGAAAAATATTACCCGGCGGCGGAGCAGGCAAAGCTGTCGGACTTCCTTATGGAGCTTATGGGCATCAGCAAGGAGCACTGCACCCTGGGGGAGACGGAGCATCCCTTTACCTGCGAAATGAACAACAAGGACGTGCGCATAACCACCCACTACTATGAAAACGCGGTGGCCTCGTCCATGTACAGCGTTATACACGAGGGAGGACACGCCCTGTACGAGCTGGGGGTGGACGATAAATTGCAGTATACCCGCTTATCCGGCGGCACCTCAATGGGAATGCACGAGAGCCAGTCAAGGTTTTATGAGAATATAATCGGCAGGAGCCGCCCGTTTATAAGGGCCGTGTTCCCGAAAATCAAGGAGATATTCCCGGAACAGCTTCAGGGCGTGGACGGGGAGATGTTCTACAGAGCCGTGAATAAGGCCCAGCCGTCCCTTATACGCACGGAGGCTGACGAGCTCACCTATTCCCTCCACATTATGGTGCGGTATGAGATAGAAAAGCGCCTTATTGACGGCTCCCTGGCGGTAAAGGACGTACCGGCGGAGTGGAACAGGCTGTACAGGGAGTATCTGGGCATCGACGTGCCAAGCGACAGGGAGGGCTGCCTCCAGGACAGCCACTGGAGCGGCGGAAGCATCGGGTATTTCCCCTCCTATTCCCTGGGCAGCGCTTATGGGGCCCAGATGCTGTATTTTATGGAAAAGGATATCCCGGATATGTGGAGCCGTGTGGAAAAGGGCGATCTGGGGCCTGTTACCGGGTGGCTCCGGGAGAAAATACACCGCTTCGGCACTATGAAGGATCCAAACGAGCTTATGGCCCAGTTCGGCGGCTTCCAGCCGAAATATTACGCCCGGTATCTTACGGATAAGTTTTCGGATATTTAAGGAGATCTGCCAATGAAACTCATGGTAATAGACGGCAACAGCATTGTGAACAGGGCATTTTACGGCATAAGGATGCTGAACGCTCCGGACGGGACGCCCACAAACGGCGTCTACGGTTTTCTCAATATCCTTCAGCGGCTTTTAAGCGAGGAGGAGCCGGAGGCGCTGTGCGTAACCTTCGACGTACATGCCCCTACTTTCCGGCACTTAAAAAGCGCCGAATACAAGGCCACAAGGAAGGGGATGCCGGAGGAGCTTCAGGTCCAGATGCCAATTTTAAAAGAGGTGCTGGACGCCATGAACATCCCCCGGTACGAGCTGGCGGGCTACGAGGCCGATGACCTTATCGGCACAATCTCCGAAAAGTGCGCCGTGGCCGGCTGGGACTGCTGCATCGTGACCGGGGATAAGGACAGCTTTCAGCTTATTTCCGATAAGGTCTCCGTAAAGCATGTAAAATCCCGTATGGGAAAGACGGAGACAAAAACTTACGACAGTGCGGCGTTTACTGAGGAATACGGCTTTGAGCCAATAAAAATGATAGACCTGAAGGCCCTTATGGGCGACGCCTCGGACAATATTCCGGGCGTTGCCGGCATAGGGGAAAAGACTGCTATGGATCTTGTTCAGCGCTTCGGTTTTGTAAAGGATATCTACAGCGGCCTTGGGGAGCTCGACATTAAGGACGCGGTGAGGAAAAAGCTGGAGGCGGGCCGGGAACAGGCCGAGTCCTCCTATGAGCTTGCAGCAATATGCAGGGACGTGCCGGTGGAGTTTTCGCCGGAGGAAAACCTGCGGAAGGCGCCGGACGCCGGAAAGCTCTACGAAATTTTTACAAGGCTGGGCTTTCAGCGGCTCATCGGCAAATTTGACCTTAAGCCCCCGGAGGATACGGCCGCGGCGGAAACGGCGCCGGGAATAACCTGCACGGCCATATTGGACGAAAAAGGGCTTGAGGAGGCTTTGGCGGAGATTATAAAAAACGGCGCCGGCCTCTGGTGCGGCGCGGGCCTTATGGACGTGGGCTTTGCCTGCGGGGAAAAGGGCTGGTATATAAGCCGTGGGCGCTTCGCCGGGGACTTTGAAAAGGCTCTGGGGAAAATATTCGGGCCGGACGTGAAAAAAACCGGCCACAACATAAAGGATATACAGCGCAGCCTGCTGGACATTGGAGTGGAGCCGGAAAACTGGGCCTTTGACACCGCGATAGCCGCGTACCTTCTTGACGCTACCGCCAGCAGCTATGAGCTGGAGCGGCTTTGCCCAAAATACTGCGGCTTTGAGATAAGCGCCGGGAAAGACGAGCAGCAGATGACGCTGCTGCCCGACGGTTCGGAGGAGGCCGCGTTTGCGGCCAGAGCAGGGGCGGTGGCGCGGCTGGCCGAAAAGCTGGATGAAAAGCTCAGGGAGCTCAATATGGAAAAGCTCATGTATGAAATTGAGCTGCCCCTGTGCCCGGTTCTGGCCAGGATGGAGCGGGAGGGCTTTCTTGTGGACAGGAAGGCCCTGGCGGACTTCGGGGCTATGCTTTCCCAGGGGATAGACAGGCTCCAGGAGGACATATGGCGGGAAACGGGACAGGAGTTTAATATAAACTCCCCGAAGCAGCTCGGCAAGGTGCTCTTTGAGGATTTGGGGCTGCCGGCGCCGAAAAAGACGAAATCCGGCTACTCCACCGGCGCCGACGTGCTGGAAAAGCTGGCCGTAAAATACCCCATCGTCCAGTCTGTGCTTGATTTCCGCCAGCTTTCAAAGCTCAAATCCACATATTCCGACGGCCTCCTGAAGGTGATAGGGGACGACGGCAGGATACACACCAGCTTCCAGATGACGGTGACGGCCACGGGGCGGCTTTCCTCCACGGAGCCGAATTTGCAGAATATACCCATACGCACGGAGCTCGGGGGCGAGGTGCGGAAAATGTTCGTGGCCGGGGAGGGAAAGGTTTTGGTGGACGCCGACTACTCCCAGATAGAGCTGCGGCTGCTGGCACATATCTCAGGGGACGAGACCATGCAGGAGGCCTTCCGCCGGGGAGAGGATATACACAGGGTCACGGCATCCCAGGTCTTTGAAGTGCCCTTTGAGGAGGTCACCCCCTATATGCGGAGCCATGCCAAGGCGGTGAATTTCGGCATCGTCTACGGCATCTCCGATTTCTCCCTTGCCCAGGACATAGGCGTAACAAGGGCCGAGGCAAAGCGCTATATGGAGAGCTACCTGGGAAAATACCATGGGGTACGGGAGTATATGAAGGATGTGGTGGAGAAAGCCAGAGAGGCGGGCTATGTGGAAACCCTTTACGGCAGGCGCAGGTATCTGCCGGAGCTTAAGTCCTCAAACTTTAACCTCCGCTCCTTCGGTGAGCGTGTGGCGCTTAATATGCCTGTGCAGGGCACAGCCGCGGATATTATGAAAATAGCCATGGTGAACGTGGCGCGGCGGCTCAGGGAAGAGGGGCTGGAAGCCCGGCTGATACTCCAGGTTCATGACGAGCTTATAGCGGAGTGCCCGGAGAGCGAGGCGGAGCGGACGGCGGAGATACTGCGCTGCGAAATGGAGAGCGCGGCATCATTATCGGTGCCGCTCACCGCGGACGCTAAGACAGGAAAGAGCTGGTTTGAGGCCCATTGACCTTGGAGGTCATAATTCCATTACAATCAGGCATATCACATGGCAGAATAATTTGTTGAATAAAGATTGCAATATAGAATGTATAGTGTTATAATCAAACAAAGGAGGATGAATGATGATTAAAAAAGTTGGCGAAATATACTACAGAGAGGCGCCGAAGCTCTCAGACCCAACATGCGGATATCCCGGTTTTGAGCCGGGGGTCACCGTACTCAAAAAAGGAACGGTATGCAAGGAAGGACATAAGCCCATCGACTGCGATATACTATTTGAGCGCGACGTGGCAATTACCGTGAGAGACGGCACCACCTTATATGCGGATATCTTCAGACCCACCGGGGATGAAAAAGTGCCCGCTATTTTAAATTCCACGCCCTTTGGAAAAGCCAAGAAGGAATCGGCAAATCCTCTTTCCTCCGGCGATGAGGAAGTCCCCGGCGTCAGGAAAGCCGACACCTCTGGCCTCAACAGCTTTGAATCTACTGATCCGGGATTTTTCGTACCCAACGGATATGCCGTGGTAAACCTTGATATGCGCGGTGCGTATATGTCGGAGGGGGACAACCCCTATTTCGGAAGTATCGAGGCCCAGGACGATTACGATGTTATCGAGTGGCTTGCCGCACAGGAGTGGTGCAATGGGGCCGTTACGATGACGGGCAACTCCTGGCTGGGGATAAACCAGTGGTTCGCCGGGGCCGTGCGTCCGCCGCATTTGGCCTGCCTCGCCCCGTGGGAGGGCTGGCACGACATGTACAGGGATGAGTATATGGTAGGCGGCATCGCCAACCTGCCCGGTTTCAGGTACAACAATGTATATAATGACAGGTACATGATGGAGGATGTCGTCACAAACTGCGTGCAGCACCCGCTGTTTGACGCCTACTGGGAGGATAAGAAGGCAAAGGCCGAGCTTATAAACGTCCCCATGTACGCCACCGCCTCCTGGACCAGCAACGTCCATTGCCAGGGCACTCTCAACGCCTGGCGCAAGGTGCCCGTGGCGGAAAAGTGGCTGCGCATACATAACACACAGGAGTGGGGCGATACGTATAACCCCAAAAATTCCGCCGATATGCTCAAATTCTTCGACCACTATATGAAAGGCATAGACAACGGCTGGGAGAAAACCCCCAAGGTCCGTATTTCCGTCCTTGACCCCGGAGGAAAGGACATCGTGGAGCGGGAGGAAAAGGAGTTCCCGCTGGAACGCCAGCAGCTTAAATCCCTGTATCTTGACGCCGCCGATATGACCTTAAAGGAGCAGCTCCCGGCGGAGGAGAGCCAGGCGTCCTATTGCAGCATCGACGGCACTATAATGAAATATAAGTGCTGGTTTGATAAGGAAACCGAGATAGTCGGCTACATAAACGCAAAGCTCTGGGTGGAGTGCGACGGAAACAACGATATGGATCTTTTCATCCGCGCCGCGAAGATCGACAGCCAGGGCAATATCCTGAAGCACTATCCGGTGCCGGGCCACAAGACCTTTATGGCCGACGGCTATTCCGGACCCACTACGCGGCAGAAGGTGTCGCTGAGGAAAATTGACCCTTCAAGGTCCACCGCCAACGAGCCGTACCATCCCTTTGACGAGTTCCAGAAGCTGGAGCCGGGAGAAGTGGTGGAGGTACAGGCCGGTCTGTTCCCCACGGGCCTCCGGTTCCATCCGGGAGAGGGACTTGAGCTTGAAATTTCCGGCTCCGCCTTCTTTGAGCTGCCCACCGGCTTTAACTCCAATGTCCGCGTCGCCACAAACAACAACGGACTGCACATAATCCATACCGGCGGCAAATATGACTCCCAGCTCGTCATCCCCTTTATCCCGCTGGACTGATAATCCCGCCGTACCGAAAAACGGACGTCCGTTTTTCACATGATAAGTATCATGTGAAGGACCTTAAAATATGTAAAGGATGGTGTGCGTGATGAGTAAACCGCTTTTTACAAAAATTGACCAGGTGGCGGTTGTCGTAAATGACGCCAAGGCCACGATAAAGTACCTCAGCGAAAAGTTCGGCATCGGCCCCTGGGTAATGATACAGTTCGGAGACGCGGGAGACGGATTCGACGGCTGGGCCTCCATAGAGGACTGCGTCTGCGAGGGAGATCCTATAGGCACATACTGCATCGACTGCTGCTGCTGCAGTATGCCAAACGGCTGCGAAATAGAGGTCATATCCCCCAGGAGCGGGAGCAGCATTTTCGCCCGCTATCTGGATAGGCACGGCCCCGGCGTACAGCATATCTCCATAGTCCAGGACGATTTTGATGAGACTATCGCACGAATGAAGGCGGCCGGCTTTGAAAATGGACAGCTTGCTACCGTGGCCTCCGATGAGACCTGCGCGTTTATAGAGCACCTTAAGGTGCTTGGCACTTATCTTGAGCTGCACCGCCGGCCGGAGGTGTGGAATCCGCCGAAGGCAAACTTCCAGTTCTATCCCGGCCCCACCCCGGAGGATAAGCCCGCGACGCCCCCGGCGTTCAGCCAGATAGAGGGAGTGAACATAGTCACCACAGACCTTGAGGCCGCTCTGGATATACTGGAAAAGCAGTACGATATAGGCCCATGGGAAAAAACCGTGAGCGCGGGCGCAAAAACTGCCATGTGCCCGGCGCTGAACATAGATATAAAAATCGAGCAGCCCCTTGATAAAAGCAGCGCCGATTATGCTCTTGCAGAAAAGAACGGCGCTGATATCAAGAGCTTTACCGTAAAGCAGATAAACCCTGTGAGCGGCGTGCCCGTAGAGGATAAGGGCGGCTGCAAAATTGCAGATATCCGGGATATTTTCGGCGCGGAGCTTGAAATGCTCAGGTAAATTGCAGCCCCGAGCAGTCATAAATCGTTTTCCGCCTTTCGGAGGAAAGGTAAAAATATTTATAGGAGTGGAAAAAATGAAAAAAGCTATCGCATTGTTATTGTCAGTAATTATGCTCTTTTCCCTTGCCGCCTGCGGCAGTGGAAGCGACAAGTCGGACGATTCCGGCTCTGCCAAGATATCGACCCTGAAGGTCGGTACCGCGAACTCCCTCGGAACCTGTCTTGCAAACGATTATAACGGTGACTGCTACACCGCAATCTACATGGTATTTGACAGCCTGTTCAAATACGACCCCGACACCAAGGAAGTGGGTTCCGACGTCCTCTCCGACTGGGGATATTCCGAGGACGGCATGACCCTGACTCTCACCCTGAAGGACAACATCACCTTCAGCAACGGCGACAAGGCAACCGGCGAGGATCTTCTTTGCAGCATCAGCAACGATACAGAACGCGGCACCCTGATCGCCCCGTTCTTCACCCCTTATGATTTTGAAAACGCCACAGTTGACGGCAATACCGTTAGTGTGCCCCTTACATCTCCTTTCAGCCCGAAAATCTGGGAAATCGGCAACCTGTGCCTGTACGATAAGTCCTGGTCCGAGTCAGTTGGCTGGGACAGTGAAGAGTGGACTACAGGTCCTGTCGGCAGCGGCCCGTTCAAGGTAAGCGAGTACAAGACCGACTCCCATATCTTCCTTGAGAAGAGAGACGATTATTGGGGCGACTTCGAGTGCGACTACGACAGGATCGAGATTTACTACTACGGCGAGCCCGCCACCATGTATATGGATCTTGAAAACGGCGATATCGCCCTGGCTCTTGAGGTCCTGGACAACGACTACGCCCGCGGCCTGGCCGGAGAGGAGAACATAGCCGTTGACACCATCTCCGCCGGCGAAAACCGTATCCTCAGCATCGATGACGGGAACGAGTTCCTCAGCGATGTAAACGTCCGTCTTGCCATAGCTTACGGCGTCAACTGGGCCGAGGTTGCCGATATCGGCACCGGCGGACTCAGCCCCGTGGCTACTTCCCTGATTATCTCCTCCAGCGACTACTACAAGAATGTGGGAGCTTATGAGTACGATCCCGACAAGGCAAGGCAGCTTCTGGCGGACGCCGGCTATTCTGACGGCGACATCACCATCAAGCTGGTCTCCACCGATGAGGACGACCAGGTCAAAATGAGCACCAAGCTCCAGGCCGACCTGAAGGACATCGGCATCACACTGGACTTCGTTACCCTTGACTTCCCGTCCGCTCTCGCCACCTGGCTTGAAGGCGGCACGGATCTTATGTGGCAGGATTCCTCCATCGGCTCTATCATCAGTGAGCCCTTTGCCTCACTCCGGGCCACATGGGACGATCTGGGCGGTATGCCTGCCTCCATCGTAAACGACGATACATATCAGACTTATCTTGATAACTCCATCTTCACCACCGATCCGGAGGTCCGCAGAGAAAACCTTGATAAGCTTCAGGAGTACAACAAAGAGAATGCATTTGTTATCCCTGTACTTGAGGAGAACATAGCCATCGCCTGGAGAACAGACATTATAAAAGATCCCAACCTCCTCAACGCCACAGACGCCAACCTCAGAAATATTGAGTTCGTTGGCTGATATATGACGCCCGGTTTTGCACAGCATAGCTGGAGCAATTAATATTTTGGAGCCATTGACAGCCTATTTGGCAAGCCTATTTGACGGTGTATCGGTATGTCGGTGGCTCCATTTTAAAAAAGTACCTGTTGGATCGTTTCCCTCAAGTCCCACTTTGTTTGACTTTTATTGGAGAGAGTAATATGGCAAAATATATCATCAAGCGTGTTTTATGGGTCATCCCGGTTATGCTTGGCGTCCTGTTTATTGTTTTTACAATAAGCTACTTTACGCCCGGCGACCCCATCCTTGCTGAGATGGGCACGAACTTTGACCCTGTGATCTATGCGCAGCGCGTACATGAGGCCGGCCTCGACAGGCCGTTTCTGGTCCAGTATGTGGACTATATAGTAGGGATAGTTACAAAGTTTGACCTGGGTACCTCCTATACATACGGCCACGCCGTTTCCGGCGAGATAATCGCCCGTTTTGGCACCACGCTCAAGCTCGGCCTGATGGGTGTGCTGGTGACTACCATAATCGGTGTGCCTTTCGGCATTATCTCCGCTACACACCAGTACTCCGTACTGGATTCCGGCATGACTATTTTCAGCCTGTTTTTTGCCGCTATGCCTAACTTCTGGCTGGCACTGGTACTTATAATACTGTTCGCCCAGACGCTGCACTGGCTGCCCGCCACCGGCATCCAGAGCTGGAAGGGCTGGATCCTGCCGGTGATCGCAAACGCCATGCCTGTACTTGCAAACGTAGTCCGAATGGCCCGTTCCAGTATGCTGGAGGTCATCCGGATGGACTACATCCGCACCGCAAGGTCAAAGGGCCTTAAGGAGCGCACGGTGATTTGGAAGCATGCCCTGCGCAACGCCCTTATACCTATCGTTACGGTTATAGGGATGCAGATAAGCCTTATCATGGCCGGCTCCGTTATAGTTGAGAGTATATTCAACATCCCGGCCCTGGGGTCCTACATGCTGGCCGGAATAAGCAACCGTGACTATCCGGTTATAAACGGCTGCATACTGGTGCTCTCCGCCACCATCTGTGTAATGAACCTTGTTGTCGATATCTGCTACGGCTTTATCGACCCGCGCATCATGGCCCAGTACAAGGACAGCGGTAAGACAAAGAAAAGCAAAACAAAAAAACTCGCCGGTGCTGCGGCTGAAGGGAGTGTCGGTTGATGTTTGCCATTACCTATAAACAGAAAAAAGAGCAGGCCGAGACTCTTGAAGGTGCGGCGCGCAGACGCAGCCAGTGGCGCGACGTAATGCACAGGCTTACGAAAAACAAGCTGGCAATGTTCGGCCTGATACTTGTTATCATAATACTTCTGTGTACCATTTTCGCCAATTTCATCACAAAATACGACCCTGATGTCCAGGTGTATAATGAGCGTTTCCAAATGCCAAGCGCAGAGCACATTTTCGGCACGGACAACTACGGCCGTGATATCTTCGCCCGTGTGCTCTACGGCGGACGCACATCATTGCTGGTGGCGCTTATATCCGTGGTTGTGGGCCTTGTGCTCGGCGGGCTGTTCGGAGCTACCGCCGGTTACTTTGGCGGCACATATGACACCATAGTGATGCGCATTATAGATATTATAATGGCGATACCGGTGCTGCTGCTGGCCGTTGCACTGTCGGCGGCGTTTGGAACAGGCATCGTGAATACCGGCATAGCCGTGGGACTGTCCAGTATCACAGGCGGCGCGCGAATACTGCGCTCTACCGTTATTTCCATACGGGACCAGCAATTTGTCGAGGCCGCCCGGTCAAACGGCGCGACCCACCGCTGGATAATCGTGAGGCACATACTGCCCAATACCATCGCGCCCCTGGTGGTTGACGCTACGCTGAAAATAGGCATGGCCATACTCCAGATATCCACTCTGAGCTTTATAGGGCTTGGAATCCAGCCGCCTACGGCTGAATGGGGCTCCATACTCTCTGAGGGCCGGCAGTACATCCGCGATTTCTGGCCGCTGGTCATATTCCCGGGTATGGCAATAATGGCTACGCTGGTGGGCTTTAACCTTCTGGGCGACGGCCTGCGCGACGCCCTGGACCCGAAACTGAAACGGTGAGGTTTTTAATATGAGTTTATTGGAAATAAATAATCTTGCCGTTCATTTTAAAACCGAAGACGGTACGTTCAAGGCTGTAAACGGCATAGATTTATCGATTGAAGAGGGCGAGACCCTGGGCCTCGTGGGCGAGACCGGGGCTGGGAAGACCACCACCGCGCTGAGTATACTGAACATGGTTCCCGACCCTCCCGGAGAGATAGTCAGCGGCGAGATAAAGTTTAACGGTGAGGACGTTCTTAAAATGTCCAACGCCAACCTTAGAAAGCTCCGTGGGAATACCATCGCCATGATATTCCAGGACCCCATGACGGCCCTCAACCCCATTATGAAAATAGGAAACCAGATAAGCGAGGTCGTGATGCTCCACACAAAGTGCTCCAAGGCCCAGGCATTGGAGAGAACGCTGGAGATGCTGAAGATGGTCGGTATCGGCCCTGAGCGCGTAAACGACTTCCCCCATCAGCTCTCCGGCGGCATGAAGCAGAGAGTTGTCATCGCCATGGCTCTGGCCTGCAATCCGGCGCTGCTTATAGCTGACGAGCCTACCACTGCCCTGGATGTTACGATTCAGGCCCAGGTGCTCTCCATGATAGACGATTTGAAAAAGAAGCTGGGCACCTCGGTTCTGCTTATAACCCATGATCTGGGCATAATTGCGGAGAGCTGCCAGCGTGTGGCGGTAATGTACGCCGGCGAGATAGTGGAATACGGCCTGCTGAAAGACATTTTCAAGGAGACGGCCCATCCCTACACGGTGGGGCTGTTTAATTCCATCCCCTCCCTCGACAGGAAGGAACGGCGGCTGCGGCCCATAAACGGCCTTATGCCCGATCCCGCAAATCTCCCCGAGGGCTGCTATTTCAGTCCCCGCTGCCCGTTTGCTACAGAGCAGTGCAAAAACGAGCACCCGGAGATCGAGGCCGTATCCGATACCCACACGGTCCGGTGCTTCCGCTGCCGGGAAAACCTGGCCGACAAGCTGAAGGAGGTGTCCGGCAATGGCTGAGATTCTGCGCGCTGAAAATTTAAAGAAATATTTTAAGACACCCAGCGGCATGCTCCACGCGGTGGACGGCGTCAACTTCACCATAGAGAGCGGAAAGACCCTGGGCGTTGTGGGAGAATCCGGCTGCGGCAAATCCACCCTGGGCCGTGTTATAATCGGCCTTACGGAGGCCACCGACGGAAGCGTTATTTTCGAGGGCAGGGACGTGACCCACCTTAAGGGCAAGGAAAGACGCATGATGTATAAGCAGATGCAGATGATATTCCAGGACCCGATGGATTCGCTGAATCCGCGCCTCTGCGTCCTTGAGCTTATTGCTGATCCCCTTAAGATATTCCATGTATGTTCGTCGAAAAAGGAGACTGAGGCCAGGGCCTTTGAACTTATGGATCAGGTGGGACTTGCAAAGCGTTTCGCCTACTCCTATCCCCATGAGCTGGACGGCGGGCGGAGGCAGCGTATAGGTATAGCCCGCGCACTTGCGCTCCAGCCGAAGTTTATAGTCTGCGACGAGCCTGTATCAGCTCTGGACGTGTCCATACAGGCGCAGATAATAAACATCCTCCAGGACCTCCAGGAGGAGAATGATCTGGCATACATGTTCATCACCCACGATCTGAGCGTTGTAAAGCATATTTCCGACGATATACTGGTCATGTACGTGGGCAGTATGGTTGAAAAGAGCGGCGTGGACGATTTGTTTGACCACCCGCTGCACCCGTATACGAAGGGATTGCTGTCGGCCATACCTGTGCCAAGCATCGACTATCGGAAAAAGCGCGTGATACTCGAGGGAGAGCTCAATTCGCCCATCGAGCCGAAGCCGGGCTGCCGTTTTGCCTCGCGCTGCCGCTACGCCACCGACAAATGCCGCTCCGAGTCGCCGGATTTTGAGGAGGTAATGCCAAACCACTATGTGGCCTGCCATTATGTTAAAGAGATTAACGAGCTTTAAGCGCATAATTTTCGTGCTGGCGGCGCTTCTGGCGATTATCGCCTCCGTTCCCGCCCTGGCCTATGAGGACGGGGAATATGTGGGGAACGTGGGGATAGTGCTGAAATCCCAGGGCGAGGACAGGGCTACGGCCTGTGAGTGCACCCTTGGGGCCGCGGCGGCGGACGCTGTGAGAGACGCCGCGGATACGGACATAGCCGTTATCTGCGGCGGCAGCCTGCTGGCCGGAATAAGGCCGGGGGAGTGCCGTTGGGAGGATATACAGGCGGCAGTGAAGCCGGACATTATGCTCGGTGCTGCTGAGATAACGCCGAGGGAGCTTGCGGAGTTCCTGGAGGCCGGTGTCCGGCAGATGAAAATTGACAGCGAGACCCATTATCTGGATTACGAGGCGTCCTACTTTGACGGCTTCCCGCAGATATCCGGCTTTACGCTGGAATACGATATGTCCGCCAAGCCGGGGGAGAGGATATACTCCATACGCCTTGAGGACGGGACTTACCTTGACCTTCAGGACGGGGAGACAAAGCTCACCCTGGCCGCGCCTGTAAATATCCTGGAGGGCGGTTACGGCTACCCCGCCAGATCCTACACTGCGCTGAGCATTTCGGAGGACCAGGCCCTGGCCGGCTATATAGCGGCCGGAGGCATAACCGACCAGTTTGACGGTCTGGGCAGGATAGCGGCGCTGGGTACAAACAACAACTCCATTATGGCGAGATACCCAAAGACTGTAATCCTTATAATTATCGCCCTGCTGCTGGTGACGGTCCCCATCAGGCTCAGAAAATTGCAGCTTCGGCGGGACAGCATCGACGGCAAAGCGACGGACTGAATTTCTGTATTGTATTTAATAAAAATCGCCCCGGAAGCCCGATATTTGAGCCTCCGGGGCGATTTTCCGCAAAAAAAAGTTTTTTAAGACGCGGTGCGGAGTCTATTGCACTTGCGGTATGTTTATGGTAAACTATATTGTACATTGTGCTGCGGCCCGGCGGCTGCGGAGATAAGACCGGGAATTGTTCAGTGATATTCCATTTTCGAAAAGGGGAAGTAAAAATGAAAAGCGCATACCCGCACCTTTTATCACCGATAAAAATAGGCAAATTCGTTTTGAAAAACAGGATGCAGTCCTCAAATTCCCTGGCGCACTTTTCCCAGGGGCCGGAAAAATACCCGGCCGACCCGACCATAGGCCATTTCCTTACCCGCGCCCGCACCGGGGCGGCCTTCGTGACCATGGCGGGCTTTGACGACGCGCCAGAGCTGCCCGGCAGCCCCAAGCTTCCGGATTCGCTGGATATGTCCCATTTCCCGGAGTTTGATTTGTGGGACGGCCAGTGCCAGAACTACATGGTGGAGCTTATCGAGGCCATGCACGGCGTAGGCTCCATTGTAAGCGGCTCCCTTTTCTCCGCAAACAAGAAATTCCGTTACGAGGATGAAAACGGAAATGTGGAGCTTGTGGACGCAAATCCCCCTGTGGACCTGGGCGTAGGAGCCACCTCCATGATGCTCCAGGAGGTGGACGACAGCGTTTCAAAGGAGAATCTTGTCAAGATAGCAAAGAGCTATGCCCAGCAGACCGCCCTCTATAAGAGGCTGGGCTACGACGCCGTTACCATACATATGAGCTACAGGGCGCAGCTTATCGGCCAGCTCCTGTCGCCTCTTTCCAATAAGCGCACCGACGAGTTCGGCGGCAGCTTTGAAAACAGGGTGAAATTCCCGCTTATGGTGCTTGAGGAGATAAAGAAGGTCGCAGGCAGCGATATGCTTATCGAGATACAGTTTTCCGCTGTGGAGCCGGAGGGCGGATACACCATGGAGGAGGGCATAGAGTTTTTGAAGCTCGCCCAGCCGTATGTGGACATAGTCCAGGTCCGCTCCGCCGAGGGCGACCCCAATCACCCAATACCCTTTGAGCTCAACCCGACGCCGTTTCTGGAGCTTGCGGCTAAGATAAAGGCCGCAAACCTGGATATGGTTGTCAGCAACGTGGGCGGCTTCTTCGACCCGGCGCTGGCGGACAAGGCCATAGCCGACGGCAAGCTGGATTTGGTGGCTATGGCGAGAGCCTGGATATCCAACCCCAATTACGGCGATCTGCTCTATGAGAACAGGGCCGACGACATAGTGCCCTGCCTGCGCTGCAATAAGTGCCATGGACGCGGCAAGCGGGATATTATGGCTACCGTATGTTCCGTTAACCCCAAAATGGGCTTTGAGGCTGTGGATAGATACCTTGTGACGCCTGTGACAAAAATAAAGAATATCGCAGTCATCGGCGGCGGCCCTGTTGGTATGCGCATAGCCCTCTTCTTAAACGAGCGGGGCCATAAGGTGACAATCTACGAAAAAGAAGCGCAGCTCGGCGGCATGATAAAGCACGCGGATTACGTGCCATTTAAGTGGACGCTGAAGGATTATAAGGACTATCTTATTTACCAGGTGAAAAAGCACGGCATAAGGGTGGAGCTAAACACCGAGGCCACGCCGGAGCTTCTGGGCGACGGCTACGACGCAGTTATCGCCGCCGTGGGCGCCCAGCCCGTTATCCCGCCAATTCCCGGTGTGGACGGCGGAAATGTCACAATTGCCACCGATGCCCTTATGCACTCGGAGAAAATCGGACAGAACGTAGTCGTCATCGGCGGCGGCGAGGTGGGCGTGGAAACCGGAATGTTCCTTGCCCAGCAGGGGAAGAAGGTCACCGTTATCGAAATGCGGGACGAGCTTGCGGCCGACACCACCTTTATGCACTACCGCTCCATGTTCCAGGCGGCCTGGGAGGCCATTCCCACCTTCAGCTTTGTGCTCAACGCCACAGCTAAGGAGATTACCGAAAACAGCGTGACGTACACCGATAAGGATGGCGCCGACCACGTCCTGCCGGCGGATTCCGCGGTTCTCTCCGTGGGTATGCGGGCAAAGACCGACGAGGCTCTCAGCTTCTACGGCGCAGCAGACCACTTCTACATGGTCGGCGACTGCAAGAAGCCCGGCACCATCCAGACAGGCAACCGCAACGCCTATGCCACAGCCATGAGCATATAATTAAAGCTATGAAACCGGAGCGGCCCTCTGAAAAGGAGGGCCGCTTTTTTATACGCCGTTTTTTGAGCTGCCAAATTTATAAAATAGTGCAAAATACTACTTGACGCATAATACTATGCGTGGTATAGTATTATGCGTAAGGAGGTGTTATGGTGATAGATGTTCAAATGCGGCGAGGGCTCCTTGACGTTTGCGTGCTGTCGGTTTTAAGCCGCGGGGACTCGTACGGATATAAGATAATAAAGGACATTTCTGTGTGCATCAAGGTGTCCGAATCCACGCTGTACCCAATACTGCGGCGGCTGGAGACGGGAGGCAGACTCATTGTCTACCCGGTTGAGCACAATGGCAGGCTGAGAAAGATGTACAGCATCACCGAGGCCGGAAAACAGCAGATAGACGAATTTTTAGAGAGCTGGCGTGAAATAAACGCAGTCTACGAATTTATAAGGGAGGGGAAGGAAAATGACGAAAGCTGAGTTTTTGCTCCATCTGGGCGGGCTGCTGGAACAGCTCCCGGAGGAGGACAGGCAGCGTCATTTGGAGTTTTATTCTGAAATGATAGACGACAAGACCGAGGAGGGCATGACGGAGGAGCAGGCGGTGGAGAGCCTTGGGAGCATACCGGCTCTTGCCAACGATATTCTCAGGGAGATGCCGCTTCCGGTGCTTGTGAAAACGGCGGTAAAGCCGAAAAACGGCTGGACGCCCCTGGCAATTGTGCTGGCAATAGTGGGCTTTCCCATATGGCTGCCGATAGCCATAGCTCTGGGGGCGGTGCTGCTGTCGGTGTATGTGGTCATATGGGCCGTGGTGGTTTGCCTTTTCGCGGCGGTATTGAGTATATTTGCCGCAGGCATTTGTTTCTTTTGGATGATGTTCTTCCGTGAAGGGCTTGCGAATACAATGGTGCTGGCGGGCTTTGGCTTCGGCTGTGCCGGCCTTGGAATACTGGCTTTTTACGGTGCCCTGGCTGCGGCAAAGGGAATAGTGAAGCTCACAGCAGCGATAGCCAGGGGAATCAAATCCATTTTTATAAGGAGGTAACGGCATGAAAAAAAGGACGAAAATAGCCCTGGCCGCAGCAGGCGGGCTTCTGATGATAGGACTTATATTTACCGGAGCTGCAGTAGCCCTTGGGGCGGATATAAGCGGCATGTTTATGGACGGATTTTTCAATGTTGGGCAGGGCTTTTACATGGATTTTTCCGGCGTGGATATGGATAACGACTATAAGACGTCGGGAGAGTATGCCGTGTCCGCCGATGGGATAGAGGAGATACGGCTTGAGTGGTCCTCCGGCGAGGTGGAGGCCAGGGCCTACGGCGGAGAAGAGATAAAATTTTCCGAAAGCGCCAGTTCCGCAATAAGTCAGGACGACGCCCTGCGTTTTGGAGTGGGTGACGGCAAGCTCTGCATACAGTACTGCAAAAACGGCCGTTATGTGCGGCAGCGCAAGAGCATAACGCTACTGGTGCCCGAGAGCATGATGGGTAAGCTTGATACGCTGTATCTGGGAAGCTCCTCCGCGGATATCACGGCCTCGGGCTTAAGGGCGGAAAAGCTCAGGATGAGCACTGCCTCCGGCTCGGTGACTGTCTCGGAATCTCAGGCGGAAAAGCTTGCGGTGTCCACGGCCGGCGGAAATCTGGAGCTTGAGGGGAGCTTCGGCTCGGTAGAGACAGACGGGACCTCCGGAGAGGCCAATGTCAGGAACTTGCGGAGAGGGGCCTCCATAGAGATGACCACCGTTTCCGGGGACATGACGGTAAGCGGCGATTATTCAAAGGCGGTTTTTGAAGCCACTTCCGGCAAGCTGTCCTCAAAGGGGGATTTTTCCGCGGAAAGCGTAAGCGTTGACAGCGTCTCCGGCGGCATGGAGATAAGCGGGACCGTGGGCCGGCTTGAGGCGGACACCACCTCCGGCGACGTATGGCTGGAATCCGACGTCTGCCCGGATGCGGAAATATCCACCGTGTCCGGCTGCGTATATCTGGCGCTGCCGGGTGACAGCGGCTTTGAGCTGGAATTCGACACGGTTTCCGGAAAGCTTGACAGCGACATACAGCTTGGCATCAGGGGAGATGATTATGTCTGCGGAGACGGAAGCCGCGAGATCAGCGTTGAGACAACCAGCGGAGATATAAAAATTGCGGAAAAATAAGTCCGCCTTAAGGCGGCGCGTTTTTCCGGATATTTAAGCCCCGGCACACACGTGCCGGGGCTTAAATTATATTATGCCGGTTTAAGGGGCCGGGCGGACGGCGGAGAGCGGTTTTTGAGAAAAATGACACCTGACTTTAGAAAATGGTGTGTTAACAGAAAAAAGGGGCCACATTATAATTTAATTAAGTAAATTCATATGAGAGGAATTGAAATATGGCAGACGTAACAATGGAAAACCTCTTAAAAGAGGTGCAGAGGCTTAAGGATGTGCATGAGATACAGAATCTCATGTCCAAGTCGGTTTATATGTACACAGCTGGGCTTTACGAGGAGATGGTACAGCTTTTCGCCGTTGACAGGGACGATATTTCCGCCCAGATTTCCGGCGGCGAGAGGTGCGAGGGCCTGGAAGGGGTGCGCTCCATGATGGTGGATTACTGGATGTTTATGGTGAATAACCACACCGCCGCCATGAAGGAGGCTTTCCCGGAGGACGAAAATCCCACCGGACGCAACGGATGGCTTGACCTCCAGGCGCTGTCCTCCCCGGTTATTCAGGTGGCGGGGGACGGAAAGACCGCCAAGGGCCTGTGGCTTGCGCCCACTGTCGCTACAGAGTGCCACCCCGGGGACAAAATGCCCGCGGGCCATAACGTGTGGCTCCGTTTCGCGGTGGATTTCATAAAAGAAGCAGACGGCTGGAAATTCTGGCATTACAGGATACTCCCCGCCTTCAACACCTCCTACGACAAGGACTGGGTCCAGTCCTCCATGTTTATGGAGAAGATGATGGCCGACAGGGGAGAGCCGCCCAAGGACCATGTGAATATTGGCGCCGAGGAGTTCAGAGCATACAGCGTACACGAGCCGCCCAGATATTTCCCTGTGCCGCCGGAGCCTTATGAAACTTTCTCGGAGACCTTCAGATATTAAGAGGAGGTACAAATATGGCGGAGAATAATTACATACCCCAGACCGGGGCCGAGGCCACGGACAGATTTGTAAAGGACTGCGGCGAGTACATAGTCCATTTCAAAAAGTCCAATCCCAACGGCGAGAGCTTTGTTCCCGACACCTACACCGAAACTCTGGCAAAGGGCTATAAATTCGACCCGGAGCGCAGGGCGCTACCCTGCGATATCGTGCATACCCACGATTTGGCCATACCTATGCGGGACGGCGTGAAGCTTTACGCTGAGCTGTACCGTCCGGCGGGGGAGGAGAAGGTGCCTGCCATAATCGGCTGGACGCCGTTTGGCAAGGGCCCCACCCACGGCCGCTCAATGGACGGAAACGCCGGAGTGGGAATGCCGCCTGTTGGCTACATATCCGGCCTTGAGACCTTCGAGGGTGTTGACCCGGCCTGGTGGGTAGACCACGGCTACGCGGTGCTGAATGTGGACGTCCGTGGAGCTACCGCTTCCGAGGGCAACGCGGAATTTTTCGGGAACTGCCAGGACTCCGACGACGGTTACGACGCCATAGAGTGGATAGCCGCCCAGGAGTGGTGCAGCGGCAAGGTGACAATGGCGGGAAATTCCTGGCTTGCAATCGCCCAGTGGTACATAGCGGCGAAAAATCCGCCGCATCTGGCATGTATAGCCCCTTGGGAGGGCCATGCGAACATGTACCGGGACGAGTATGTCCGCGGCGGCATCCCAAATATCGAATGGACCCGCGATTACTTCACTCCCGGCAACACCTATCAGGAGGATATCCGCTCCATGATACGGGAGTACCCCACATATAACGCATACTGGAAAACAAAGACGGCGCCCTTTGAGAAAGTCACGGTGCCTGTATACGCCATAGCCAGCTTTACAAACTGGTGCCACCCCAACGGCACCTTTGACGGCTTCCGCCACATAAGCTCAAAGGAGAAGTGGCTGAGAATCCACAATAAGCAGGAGTGGCGTGAGCTTTATAACTACGAAAACTGCGAGGATCTGTGCAGATTTTTCGACCACTATATGAAGGGGGCCGACAACGGCTGGGAAAAGACGCCCACCGTGCGCCTCTCTGTCCTTGACCCGGGCGGCACGGACGTGCAGAACAGGCCGGAAAAGGAGTGGCCTCTGGCCCGGCAGCGCTTTGAAAAGCTGTATCTCGACGCCTCTGACGATTCCCTGAAAAAGGAGCCTGTATCCGTCGAGGCGAAGGCCGTGTACAGCTGCGATGTTGAGCCGAAGCATCTGGAGGACAGGGAGAAGGAGTTTTACGCCTACGACGCGAACAAGACCAATATGGCCACGTTCACCTACCGGTTCGATAAGGACACGGAGGTGACGGGCTATATCCACCTGCACACCTGGGTGGAGGCGGAAAACGCCGACGACATGGATTTGTTCTTCAGGGTTCTGAACCTTGATAAGGACGGTAAGGTGCTGTTCCACCGCTGCTACTGGTCGATATATTCCGGCCCCGACAACAGGCTCCGTGTGTCCCTCAGAGGGCTTGACAAGGAGAAATCCACGGAGCATGAGCCGGAGATGAGCTTCAGCAAAATAGAAAAGCTGAGCCCCGGCGAGATAGTCCCGATAGATATAAAGTTCTGGCCCACCTCCCAGCTTTTCCACGCAGGGGAGAAGCTACAGCTTGTTATCGCAGGCTGGGACTTCATGGGCTGGCCTCCAATGTCAAACCTTGACGAGGACAGGATAAAAATCTGGAACAAGGGCAGCCATATTGTGCATACCGGCGGAAAGTACGACTCATATATTGAGCTGCCGGTAATCGACTGACGGAGGGACTCATGAACGCTGAAAATGAGCGAATTGAAGTGATGTTCGCCGATCCCCCGAGAGTGGAGGACCCCAAATCCCTTTACGCGGGCTTCAAGCAGGAGACTGTGGTGCTGCCCAAGGGCTATGTCCATGAGGAGGGCAGGATACCGTTCCCCTGCGACACCGTATATGAGAGGGACGTACCTGTAAAGCTCCGGGACGGGGTGACGATTTACGCCGATATATACAGGCCGGTGACAGACGAAAAGCTTCCCTTGATCCTCTCCTGGGGATGCAGCGGAAAGCGGGGCCACAACGACATTTTCCGGCCCGACGAGGTACAGTCCGGCATATCCCGGAAATCCTTCTCCGGGCTTCAGGCATGGGCCGGGGCAGACCCCGCCCATTGGGTGCACCTGGGCTACGCCGTGGCAATACCTGACCCCCGTGGCACATATATGTCCGAGGGCGATATAGCCTTTTTCGGCTCTCAGGACGGCCATGACTGCTACGATTTTATCGAGTGGGCGGCGGCCCGGGACTGGTGCTCCGGCAAGGTGGGCATGTGCGGCTCGGCGTGGTATGCCATGACCCAGTGGAATGTGGCCTCCTACAATCCGCCCCACCTCACCTGCATAGCCCCCTGGCACGCAAACGGCCATATTTTCGCAAGGGAATACTGCCGGGGCGGCATATACAAGCTGAACATCGGCCCCAAGCGCACCTACGGGCAGAACAAAATCGAGGATATCGGCGGCATGACCGAGAAATACCCGCTTATGAATTCCTACTGGGAGGATAAGCGGATAAAGGTTGAGAACATAAATATCCCGGTATACTGCTCTATCGCCCTTACAGGCTTTACAAACGCAAACCACATGGCCGGCACCTTTGACTGCTACAGGGGAGCTGGCACCGATAAAAAGTGGCTCCGGGCGCATCCCAGAATGAATTTTGCGGATCTCTATCTGGAGGACAGCATTTCAGAGCTGAGAAAATTTTTCGCATTCTATCTGAAGGGTGAGCAGAACGGCTGGGAGGAGACCCCGAAAATACGCATCTGCACCTTTGACACTGCAAACAACACCGCCCGGGAGAATATACCTCTAAAGGAGTGGCCCCCGAAGCCCGACCGGGTGCAAAAGCTCTATTTTGACGCCGCCTCCGATGATCTTAAAGAGGCTGCACCGGCGGAGGACGCCAGAACGCTGCACAGCGAGACGGATACGCTTACATACACCTATGTTTTTGACAAAGAGACTACTGTTACCGGCTATATGAAGGCTCATGTGGTCTGCTCCTCCGACGGGGCCAACGACCTTGATATTTTCATAAAGGCCGCAAAGCAGGACGCGGATGGAAACGAGCTGCACTTTGAGGTGGGGAATTTCTCCGGCCCCGACGGGCAGATACGCGTATCGCGCCGCCATCTGGACGCGGAAAAATCCACGGAGCTTGAGCCGGTGCTGACACTTGACAGGATAGAGTCCATGGCACCGGGCGAAAAATACGCCGTGGAGATAGGCTTCCACCCCACCAGCATGGTGTTCCATCCCGGCGAAAAGCTGGCTGTGAGCATATGCTGCAAGGAGAACGGCCCCATGGCCATGCTCTCGAGCGTGAGCCGCGGAGATTATAAGCTCTACGGCGGGGCCGGCGGCTCATATATCCTCATACCTGTTACAGAGGAGGTGTGAAGAAATGGGATTTGACCACGTAAATCTGGCCGTGTCCGATCTGGAACGCTCCAGAGAGTTTTATGAGAAGCTCATTGGCCTCAAAACGGCGGAGCTTAAAGCGGCCCCGGACGGGAAAATAGCCTATGCCGTCATGGAGGACGAAAAGGGCGGGACAAGGCTTGAGCTTGCTCTCTCTCCCACAGGCAGCGTGGACGAGGTAAAGCCCTGGAGTATGCACCTTGCCTTTACCTATAAAGAGTATGAAAAGTATCTGGCGCTCCACAGGGAGGCCGGCTGCGTAAAAATGGAAGAGCCGGAGAAGGGGCTGCACTTTATCGCCGACCCGGACGGATACTCCATAGAGATAATGAGGTCATAAGAGAATATTCCGGATAGTTTATTGTCCGTAATATAAAATTTTAGGAGGGATAAAAAATGAAAAACCTTACGCGCATCCTTAGCATCGTACTTGCAATGGTTTTCGTTCTGGCCCTGTTTGCCGGCTGCGGCGATGGAAGCCAGGAGTCTACGGAAGCCCCTGAGGAGCAGACAGAGGCTCCCGCGACAGAGGCCCCGTCCCAGGGAGATTCTGAAAACGAGGCTGCAGAACCCACAGACGAGCCTGAATCCACAGAGGTACAGCTTCCCATCTGCGAGGAGGCTACCTATTTCACCCACTGGGGAGCTGTGGCTCCCTACGCTGCCAGCCTGATTTCCGACCCGGCAAACGACCAGGCTATCTACAAGCTTATTGGTGAAAAGACAAACATCTATTTCGACTTTATGACGACCCCCGCCCAGGAGGAGGCCAACAATTTCGCCATAATCATCTCCTCCGGCGAATATCCCCAGGTCATGGAGAACGCCGTGAGCTGCTACACCACAGGCGCTGACGGAGCTATCGACGATGAAGTGCTTATCGACCTCAAGGACCTGCTTGCGGAGTATGCCCCCAATTACATGGAGGTACTTAACGCTGACCCGGCCAATGTTGTGGCCGTCACATCGGACGAGGGCAGAATGGCCGGCATAGCCCGTTTCTATAAGGAGACCGGCATGGAGAACACCGGACTTCTTATCCGCCAGGACTGGCTGGATGAGCTGGATCTCCCCACCCCACGCACTTACGATGACTTTTACAACACCCTGACCGCCTTCCATACCACATACGGCGGAGGCGCCATGGCGCTCTCTGTTTACGGCGGCGACGTGCTTGTGGGCGCCGGCTTCGGAATCTCCACTAATTTTGCTCAAGGCCAAAACGGTTATGAATATCCATTCTACGTTGTGGACGGGAATGTCAAGTTCGGCTTCACTCAGGACGAATTCCTGGATTACCTCACTACTATGAACAAGTGGTATTCCGAGGGCCTTATCTATGAAGATTTCTACACCCTTAAGGGCGCCGGAATCGGCAACGACTACGCACTTGCAACCGAGGGCACCCTGGGTATCGCACAGGGCGGCGCCAACAACATCGTTTCCCTCCGTTCTCTGCTGGACGAGGGCGACCCCCTGAACATGGTATCCCTGGCCTCTCCTGTTATGAATGAGAGCGACAAGTGCGTGCATATCGGCACCGAGGCAACATATGTGCGTTCCACCAACTCCTGGTGCCTCAGCACCTCCTGCTCCGAAGAAGACGCCGTGACCCTTATAAAGCTTGTAAACTACCTCTTTACTGAGGAAGGCAACGACCTCACAAACTACGGAGAGGAAGGCGTTACCAGCATAAAGAACGCGGACGGCACCTACAGCTGGACCGAGCTTGTCACCGCAAACCCGGACGGCCTTGCTTTCCAGACAGCCGTTCACCTCTACGCTTCCTCCGTCGGTACTCAGATCCCCCAGGTGTTTGATATCCGTTCAGTTTACTATTCCTTCGGCGAGGACGACTGGAAGAACATCGAAACTCTGAAGGCCTCCTCCGACAACGCCTGGAACTATCCATCCTACGCGGCTATGAACGCAGAAGAGACGGAGCAGTTTAACTCTGTTATGAACGACATGACTACCCTTATGCAGGAATCTATCGTCGCCTTTATCACCGGTGAGAAGCCCCTGAGCGAGTTTGACGCTTTCCGCGATCAGCTCGTTTCCATGGGCATCGACGATGTTATCGCTATCAAGCAGACCGCCTATGACAGGTACAGCGCAAAGCTGGCCGAGGCACAGGCTGCGTAAAACCTTTTAAATCATAACTGGCCGCCGCCTGCCGGGCTTTGCCCCGGCGGGCGGCGAAGCTTTTGCGCAGGTTGATTTCTGCGTTGGCCTGATATATAATTTTTGTGAAAATGCAGAAAGGGCGTGCCTTATGTCAAAAAAATATACTGCTTTTATAGGGACAAATTCGGTCAGGAGCAGCCGGGGGATATACACGCTGTCGGTTGACGGGGACACCGGCCATATGGAGATAACGTCAACATGCGGGGCGTATAACACCGGGGCAATCGTCCTGTCGCCGGATGAGCGGTATCTGTATGCCGCCAGCGAGGGAATGACCTTCCGGGGGAAGGCCAGCGGCGGGGCCATGGCCTATGAGATAATGGAGGATAAGTCCCTCCGGTATATTAACGGCACGGCGACACTGGGCCAGCGTCCCTGCTGCCTGTGCATATCCGCCGATGGAAAAAGGCTCTACGCCGCGAATTTTATCCGTCAGAGTGTGGCGGAGATGGAGATAAGGGACGACGGCGGCCTTTCGGGCAGCGTCCGGCGGATAGGCGCGGACGATAACGAGCCCAGAGGCGGGATGCACTGCGTAAGGCTCCTGGACGGGGGAGAGACCGTGGGCGCCATCTGTATGAGCGCAAGGGGATATGTGGAGTACGAGAGGGCCGGCGGCCGCGAAATTGACAGGATAAGCTTTACAGGCCCAGGCGGGGCGAGGCACTTTACACAGGGGCCGGACGGCACCGTGTATGTGCTGATGCAGAATCCCCAGGAGGTGCATGTGGTAAAGCGCGGCCCGCTGAGAAAAATACAGACCATAAAAACGATAGACCCCAACCGGGATAACGGCCCGGAGATGCTCTGCGCCGCCTCCGCCATAAGGATAACCCCTGACGGCAGGCTGCTTATAGCGGCCACAAGGGGCGCGGAATGCCTTACGGTGTTCAGAATACTGGACGGCGGTGGGCTGGAGCTTCTCAACATAGTGTATCTTCCGGGTGAGACCCCCAGGGACTTTTTCATAAGCCCGGACGGGCGGATCGCCGTCACGGCAATGCAGGCCTCCGACAGGGTGATTGCCCACAGGATAAACTATGAAAAGGGCAGCCTTGAGCTTATGGGGGACGGGATAGAAATCCCCTCTCCGGCAGCGGTGGAGATAATGAGATAGATTTTACCCCCGGACAGGGACATGCGGACTTGCATATCATATGTCCGGGGGGATTTTTTTGAACGACTATTATCCTTTTATAAATCTGCCGCTGGGCTACGGCTTTGACGCCCTGGAGCCGTTTATAGATGCCAAAACCATGTATCTGCACCACGACAGGCATCTTAAAGCGTACATTGATAATTTAAATAAGGCGCTTAAAACCCGTCCCGGGCTCCGGTGTATGAGCCTTGAGGAGCTTACTAAGGTGAGGGAGCAGGAGGTTTCAAGAAACGCCGGAGGGGTGTATAATCACCGGTTTTTCTTTAACGGAATAGCGCCGGAGGGCCGGGGCAGACCCATGGGAAAGCTGGGCGCGGCAATAGAACGGGATTTCGGGAGCTTCGGGGGCTTTACGGATAAGTTTTCCGAAGCGGCAATGTCGGTATTCGGCTCAGGATACGCCTGGCTTGTTTTGGGACGGGGCGGCCTTAAAATCGTCACGACGCCGAATCAGGAGACGCCGCTTATCCAGGGGCTGCGCCCCGTGCTGAACATAGATGTGTGGGAGCACGCGTATTATCTGAAGCACTACAATGTAAGAAAGGACTGCATCGAGGATTGGCGACGCGTGGTAAACTGGCGTCAGGCGGAGAAAAATTTTAATGGAAGATAAAAATACCCCCTGCGTTACTCAGGCGCAGGGGGGTATTTAAGACTGTTTTATTTTACTTCCAGCGTACCGCCGGAGGGGAGGGAATGTCTGCCGGAGAGCCTGCAATCCGCGGTTGGAGTAACTGTGACCGTCACGCCAGCGGGGGCGTCGAATGCGGAAACGGCCGTGTCCGTCCCGACGGTAACGGCGGAATTCCCGGTTGCGTACCATTTTGAGCTGCCGTGGAGGTTTAAAACAGGATTTCCCGTCACGGCGCCTGTCAGGGCCGTGTCCACAAGGCTCACGCGCATTTTCCTGTCCGTGTCCCCGTGGAGAATATCGCCGCTTAATTCCATCGCCTCAAAGGTGGCCTGAACGCCATAGCACTCGGGGCCTTTTGCGGCCATCTTATAGTACATCTCGTCGTCGTTGCAGACGGATTTTAAAATGGCGCCGTTTTCGGAGTGAAGCTCCGCGCCTTTTACATAAATGCTCACGTTGGTGCTCTTGGCGTAGATAACATTCTCTTTGGCGGTGTATTTTCCGCCGGAGATTTCCAGAATCCCAACGTCCACCCACTCCTTCAGGCCGCCGTGGAGCATAAAGCAGTTCTTTTCGCACCGGGCCTCGGTGTCGTTTAAGGTGATGGAGGAATTGCCGTCCTGTATCGCCGCCATATTGCCGCTTTTTATTTTGCAGCGGTTAAAGACGTTGTGGCAGCCGTTATCCGCGTAGGTGCCGTAGCCGTTGCCCTCTACCGTTATCCTGCTGTCGCTGCACTCCATATAGAGGCAGCCGCCGGAGGAATCGGTGGATATGGCTCCCCACGCCGCCGCATAGAAATCGCAGTTATTGAAGAAAGTGCGGGAACCGTCCATGGAGAGGTGGGTGCGGCAGTTGCCGGCGAGGCCCAGAGGCCAGGGAGGCTCCATCATGCCGGGGCCGATGACAGGCTCGTAATCCGGGGGAAGCTCGCCGCCGTAGGAGGCGAATTTGCAGTTTTTGGCCCGGAGGGTGCCGTGCTCCGTGGCGATGGTGGCGCAGCGGCCGGAGCCGCGGGTGGTGATTTCCACGTTCTCAAGCTCAAGGGCGCCTCCGCCGTATATGAGGGCGCCGGCTCCGCGGGAGGTGAAATCGCTGACCCCATAGCCGGAAAGCTCGATTTTGGAGTCCTTCACCCTGTAAACGCTCTCCTCCCAGGCGTCGCCGTGGACGGCGATACCGCTGAGGCGCTCAAGGTCTGACTTTATTTCAAGGCCGGATACCTCCCCGTCGGGGACCTTACCGGCGATGGAGGGGCAGGACTTCTTCGGGACATACCTGCTGCCCTCAATCCAGACGGCGGCGTCCCTGACCTCGTTTTCCGCGAAGGTTGGCATACCCTGGGCGGAGAGGGGATTGCGGCCTTTTATGGCTCCGCTGTACTCATTCATGTTTGCCATGGACATTCTCCTTACTTTATGATTATTTTTCCGCCGGAGGGGAGCTGATGCTCTCCCGGTACGGCGCCTTTAGCGGTTATGGTGACGCCGGCGGGGGCGTCAAGCTGGCTTAAATCCACATCGGAGGCCAAAACCACGTAGGAATCGCCGGAGGCCGCCCAGCGGCTGCCCACATCCATTGTGAGGTTGGCGTTCCGAATGGCGCCTGTGAGGCAGGTGCTGCGGAGATTTACCGTCATATCCCGCTCGCGGTCGTCGTGAATAATATCGCCTGTGACGGCCATGTTCCGGAGGTTTACGTGGACGCCGTAGACCTTTTTGCCGTTGACCTTTGTGGTAAAGGGGTCGCCGCCGTTATACACGGAGCGGACAAGGACGCCCTCCTCAGAGACAATGTCCACATTGTCCAAATCGATTATGGCGTTGTGGCTG
>CAZBUH010000006.1:28423-35416 GCA_964495095.1 uncultured Oscillospiraceae bacterium
GCCCTCCTCAGAGACAATGTCCACATTGTCCAAATCGATTATGGCGTTGTGGCTGCGGACAAGGATGCCGTCTTTTCCGCATTTTACGGAGCTGTTTTTCATGGTAAGCTCGGCTACCTCAACGGGGAGGCCCATGACGCAGTGGATAAGGGCCAGATATGTGCCGCAGTCCAAATGGCAGTCCTCAAAATCGCCTGTGGACTGGCCGCCCATGATTATGCCCTGGCTGGCCACATTGAAGCGGCAGTTTTTAAATTTGTCGTGGCAGCAGAAATCGGCGTAAGCGCCGTAGCCGCTTTTGGTGGCGTACACGTCGCAGTCGTTGGCCTCCAGATAGACAAAGCCCATGGAGGCGTCTGTGGAGAGGGCCGCCCAGCCGTCGCAGAGGACGGTGCAGCGGTCAAAATAGCTGTAGGAGTTGTCTACAGTGCAGTGGGTGCGGCAGTTGCCCTGTATGCCGAGAGGGGCGGGAGGGCCGTCATCTGTGCAGCCGCCGCCGGGGGCGTCCTCGCCGTAGGGCGCGCCGTGGGATATTAAAGTGGAATCCTGGATGCGCAGGACGCTGTGCTGGCCGGCAGAGCTGGCGCAGCGGTTGGCGCCGCTGGTGGAGATAACGCTGTTTTTAACGATAAGTGTGGCGTTGCTGCTGACGGCCACGCCGGAGGTGCGCCCGCCGAGCCCGAAGCCGTCTCCGGAGAGGCTGACGGCGGCCCGGTCAACGGTGTAGACGCCGGGGCCTTCCGCGTAAATGCCGCCGATGGAGGGGGAATAGGATACGATGCGGGTGTTCTCGGCCTTTTCGTCGGATACCTGGCCGCCGAAGAGGCAGCCGGAGGCGGAGAGGTCCGGGCGGTATTTTCCGTCCTTTATGTATACGGCGGGCTTCATGTCCGCCTTCGCCACAAGGGCGTCCATATCCACAGGGGGGCCCTCGGATATCTCGTCAAGACCGTTTATGTGGATAAGCTCCTCGATGGTGTGAAGCACATAAGGCTCCCGCACGGGAGGGTCAACAGGTATGCCTTTTATTATTTCAGCCATGTGTGTCAGTCCTTTCGGGTAATATAATTGCGTGCGCCGGAGCGGCACAGATGTTGATTTAATTATATTTACCGGGACTTAAAGCGTCAACGGAAAGTACGGTTGTGGCACGCGGAATTAAAAAATGTCCTAATCAGATTTCTGTGCTTCCGGGGACATTTTTTCTTTTTTGCCGGAGGCCGCCCGGGCCACCTTGCCGGGATTGACGCCCTCATATTTCAAAAAGGCCCTGTTCATGGAACGGGTGTTGCTGAAGCCGGATTTTTCAGCCGCGTCCTTTACGGTGCTGCCGGCGGCCAGAAGCTCCTTGGCTCTCTTTATCCGTATGGAGTGGATATAATCCAGAAGCCCTGTGCCGGTGTAGAGCTTGAAGCTTCGGGAGGTATAGGCGGGATTCAGGCCGAAGTGCATGGCCACAAGATTTACGTTCAAATCCGGATTGACATACTGGGAGCTTATATATTCCTTCATTTTGCCGACCCAGTCCGGTACCGGCTGGGCGGGGGAATTTTCAGAGTGCTCTATAAGGATATCGAAAATGTGGTCTACCTTTTCAGACAGCTCCCCGGCGGTCTGGACGTCGGTAAGGGAGTAAAGGGGGAAAAGCTGGGAATAAAGTTCCTGGCTGATATCGGCCTTTACACAGTCAAAGGCGCTTATCAGCATGTCGATTATGCTGTGGAGCCTGTAGGGGGCAAATTCTATAACGGGAGAGGAGTCGGTAAATTCGGCCTTTATTATATTTGAAATTACGTTTTTCGCGGCGGTGTAGTCATGGGCCGCCATGCAGTTTATGAAAATGCGGTGCCGCTCCAGAGCCTGGCTCCCGTCGGGCACGCTGTAGATGGAGAGACCGGAGGAGCCGGAGTTCGGGCCGTCGATGCTCAGTTCTGAAAAAAGCAGCAGCCTGTCATTAAGTGAGAGCATCTTCCTGTATTCGGATATTTGCATCACCTCGTCGTAAAGCTCCGTTACGCTGTCGATTCCGCGGCCGATGCTGCTCACAAAGCAGGAGAGCACAACGTTAAATTCGCTCTCCAGCTTTTCCATGAGCCTGCGGCAGCAGCGGCTTATGGAGTACAGTGTCTCGGCGTTTTTGTCAGGTGAAAAATCGAAATTTACAACGCAGAAAAGCTCCCAGTCTATAGTTGTGCACTGGGCACAGAGGCCCTCGTTTTCTAAAAGCTCCGGCAGCTCGTGCCGGATAAGGGTACAGATTATGTCGTCGCAGTCCATATCCGGGTATTTTATTACGCCCAGACTGTAGAGGGGGTCCAGCGCCGCCTTGTCGTAGTCGTCCGCCGTAAAGGTAATGACGCAGAAGCCGTCGCCGGGGAACATGGCCATGACGCCGGAATCCCGCTGGCCGCTGCTGGCCCATTGGCGGTTAAACTCCACATGGGACGGGGCGGAGTCGCTGCGGATAAGCCGCTGGAGGGCCATGTCCCGGCGCACGAAAAGCTCGTCCTCTTCAAGAGTTTTATATGCTTTAATATGCGAGTATATTAAAATAAAAAGCGAAGCGCCCAAAAGCAGCAGCGCCCCGGAGAGAATTATACGTACACAGTCCCCGGCGAAAATGGAAATTACAGACAATATAAGGCAAAGCGCCCAAAGGACAAAAGCGGATATAATGTAGCATTTTTTCACGGCAAAATCCTCCAAATGCATTATATCAGAGATTTATACAAAAGGCAAAGTGCGTTTTTGTCCCGTAATATACGGAAGTGGCACTTCACGCAGTGCGCGGCGGCATGTATAATTTCAGTATATTCAAGCCAAGGAGGTTCAGTATGGAAAAGCTTACCCTTGAGGAAAAGGCCGACCTGGCCCTTAAGGAGGCCCAGGAGGCTGTGGATTATATGGAGATTCAAAACCTCGTGTCGGCCCACCTCTACTGCTACAGGGCGCAGAAGCAGTATTTTGAAATAGAGCATTTCTGGGCCAGGGAGCGGGACGATATCGCCTATGCCGATACCGAGGGCCGTGAGGCGGTGGTAGCCTTTTACTGCGAGACAAATCACAAAATGCGTATGAGCAAGCTGGAGCTTGCCCACAAATTCTATCCCCAGGTGGAGGTAAGGCCGGAGAACGAGGGCGTGGGCGACATGGTGGCGAAAATGTCCACAAACCCCTATGTGGAGATATCCGGAGACGGCATGTCCGCCAGGGGCGTGTGGTTTTCCCCCGGCATTTGCAGTGAGCTGGGGCCGGACGGGAATATCAAGGCCACATACTTCCAGGAGAAGATAGGCCTGGACTTTGTCCGGGAGAGCGAGGGCTGGAAGATACTGCGGCTGAATATTTTCCCGGAGGTCATAAGGCCCATGCCGGCGGAGATATTCAGGACGCCGGAGTTCAGCCGCACTTTCAATCTGCTCCACGAGACGGAGGAGGAGAAAAAGCACGCGGAGGAGGGCAGGACGCCGCCCTACGGCCCCACCACGGTGGCTACGTGGAATCCGCCGCTGCCTGAAAAATACGAAACCTGGGACGATAAGCTGTCCTTTACCGGAAATTAAAGGGAGGGCCGAAGATGACAGTTGAAGAAAAGCTGGCGAAAGCCGAAAAACTGGCCCAAAAGGCCCAGGATTACATCGATATACAAAACCTGATGGCGGCGCATCTTGCCTGCTATCGGGCCCAGAAGCAGTATTATGAAATTGAAAACTACTGGGTAAAGCACCGGGACGACATAGCCTACGGGAATGTGCTGGGCAGAAAGGCCGTTATGAGCTTTTACTGCGACGGCAATGCCAGGATGAGGAAAGAAAAGCTGAAGCTTGTGCATGAGCACTATCCGGAGGTTGAGATATGCCCTGAAAACGAGGGCGTCGGAGACATGGTGGCCAAGGGAGCCGCAAACCCCTACGTTATAATTGCGGAGGACGGGATGTCGGCTAAGGGGCTTTGGTTTTCGCCGGGCATGTGCGTTGAGGTTGGCCCCGACTGCCGGCCCAAGGCAAATTACATACAGGAAAAGGTGGGCATCGACTTCTTAAAGGAGCCTGAGGGCTGGAAGATATTCCGCCTTAACCTGTATCTTGACTTTATGACAAACCTCCCGACGGAGCTTTTCGAGGAGCACGAGCACAAGGAGCGGACCTTCAGCTTCCCCACAAAGGGCGAGCACAGGGAGGAAAAGCCGCCGAAGCGCGAGCCGCCCTATTCCGTCAAAAAGCCCGCGGCGTTCCAGCCGGAGATACCCCAGCCCTATGAGACCTGGGACGACTCTATGGCTTTCCCGCCGGAACAGTGAGAAAGGAGCCTTACACTATGACGCTTGAAGAAAGAGCGGACGCCGTGCTGCTTAAGGCACAGCGGGTCAACGCCTACCGTAAGATATACAATCTTGTCTCCGGGCACCTCTACTGCTACAGGGCCCAGGATCAGATGTACGAAATCGATAACTTCTGGACAAAAAAACGCCGTGAGGACATGTCCTACTTCGGGACCGTGGGCTACGACGACGTGGTGGAGTTCTACGTGGGCGCAAATCAGAAGATGCGCAATGCAAAGCTGGAGCTTATACATAAATTCCACCCGGAGATTGAAGTCTGCCCCGAGAACGACGGCATGGGCGACATGGTCTGCAAAACGGCCCTGTCGCCGTATGTGGTGGTCGCCGGGGACGGAAAAACCGCAAAGGGCTTCTGGTTTTCGCCCGGGGCCTGCGCCGAGGTGGGCGCCGACGGAAACCCGAAGATAACCTTTATGCAGGAAAAGCTGTGCGTTGATTTCCGGTTTGAGGACGGCTGCTGGAAGGTGTGGAATCTCAAAACGTATCTTGACTGCATTTTTGACCTGCCCTCAAACTCCTTTACCGACGGCAGCTACACCGGGCGTACCTTCGACTACTTTAAGGATCTGCCGGCGGACGGCAAAAAGAAGGAGCCGCCTAAGCACAAGCTCTACAGCGTGACTACAAAGGCGGACTTCAACCCGCCGCTGCCACAGCCCTATGAGACCTGGGATAAGTCCATGGCGTTCTGAAAAAATTCTGAGCCTGATAAAAAACGCGGCCCCCCGGAATTCCGGGGGGCTTTTTAGTCCTGTCTGGCGGCTGCCGAAAAACTGTATCCTTCCGTGTGCAGCGCCAATAGCCGCGCCGGGGATATTCCGGCGTGCCGGGGAACGTGAGCCGCTTTAACACATGGGTTTAAGCGCCGGGGAGACTGTAAAATCCGCGTCGGTGGCGGCCCGGATGGCTTTTACCGCCTCCTGGGGGGAGCCGAGCTCCGGATTGTATTCCTCCAGAACGATGCCCTTGCCCTGAATGACCCGCATAACGGCCATGTCGGTGATTATCATTTTGACGCATTTGGCCGCCGTCAGCGGGAGCGTGCATTTCTTCATTATTTTCGGCTCGCCCCTGGCGGTGTGCTCCATGGCCACTATGACGGTTTTCGCGCCGGTGCATAAGTCCATGGCGCCGCCCATACCGGGCATCTTAACGCCGGGAATTATCCAGTTGGAGATATTTCCCTCCTCGTCGCACTGGAGACAGCCGAGAACCGTGGCGTCAATATGACCGCCGCGGATAAGGCCGAAATTTGTGGCGGAGTCGGTAAAGCTGCCGCCGGGCGCCACAGAGGCGGGACGGCCGCTGGCGTCCACCACGTGGAACGGGTCCGCGTCCTCGGGGGCGGGAGTGAGACCCTGGCCCAGGATGCCGGGCTCTGCGTTTATGGATATGGAAATGTTGGGGTCCAGATATTTTGCGCAGAGCGTGGGAATGCCGATGCCGAGATTTATCACATAGCCGTCCTTAAGCTCCTTTGCCGCACGGCGGGCGATGAAATCCCGCTTCTGAGCTTTATCCATTATTTTGACACCTCCACAATGTAATCCACAAGGAAGCCGGGGGTATGTACGTTTTCAGGCTCGATATCCCCAACTTCAACGATATTTTCCGCCTCGACTATGACGGTATCCGCGGCGGCGGCCATAAGGGGTGCGAAGTTCCGGGCGTCGCCCTTATACCAGATGTTGCCGCACTTGTCCACCTTGCAGCCGCTTATAACGGCGAAATCCGCCCGGATGGGCTTCATAATAAGGTAGTCCCGGCCGTCGATATTTATTTTCCTGTCCACAAGGGGGCTTTCCTCCACAAGGGTGCCAACGCCGGTGGGAGTGATTATGCCGCCAAGACCAAAGCCGCCGGCGCGTATCATCTCGGCAAAGCTGCCCTGGGGGACAAGTGTGGCCTCCAGCTCCCCGGCGGCCCATTTTGCGGTGGCGTCCGGATTTGTGCCCAGATGGGTGCCTGTGTAGCTTGCTATCTGGCCGGAGCGCAGGAGCTTCGACCAGGCGTAAAACTCGCTGCCGTCGGGGCCGTTTAATATGGAGGCGTCATCAAAAATGCCGTGAAAGCCCTTTTTGCCGCTCTGACAAAGGGCCTCAATGACATTGTGCGCGCCGCCGCAGCCCATAAAGCCGCTGAACATTATGGAGCTGTTTTCAGGTATAAGCTCCGCCGCCTCACGGGCCGTTATGAATTTCGGATGAAGAGACATGTACAAACCTCCAGTTTGCTGATATGTTTTGTTAAAACTTTAACATATGCTTGGCCGTGTGTCAAACCACATATGCAACAAAAAAGGAGAGGTATAAACCCCTCCTTTTTTGTGGATATTATATCAGCACTTCTCGAAGATGGCGGCAACGCCCATGCCTCCGCCGATGCAGAGGGTGGCAAGTCCGCGCTTGGCCTCGGGGCGCTTCTTCATCTCGTGGAGCAGAGTGACGATGATACGGGCGCCGGAGCAGCCGACAGGGTGGCCGATGGCGAGAGCGCCGCCGTTTACATTTACCTTGCTCATATCAAAGTTCAGCTCGCGGGCTACCGCGATAGACTGGGCCGCGAAAGCCTCGTTGGCCTCCACAAGGTCGATGTCCTCAATGGTGAGGCCGGCGGCAGCCATGGCGTTGCGGGAAGCGGGGATGGGGCCG